>DMTJ01000193.1 GCA_003477185.1 Lentisphaeria bacterium | reverse complement strand
GCCGCCGAAGCCCACGGGCAGGCCAAATCGCTGGGTTACGCCCACGGCGATATCTGCGCCCCACGAAGCGGGGGTGTGCAGCAGGCATTGTGCGAGAGGGTCGACGGCGGCAACCACCAAGGCACCGGCGGCATGTGCGGAGTCCGCAAGTGCTGCGAGACCGTCACGAAGTCGGCCAAATGTGTCGGGCGTCTGCACGACCACGGCGCACAGGTCATCCTGCGGTAGCTCGGCGCTAAAGGCGTCCTGCACGAGCAGGGTGATGCCGAGTGCCTCGGTCCGCGTGCGAAGCACGGCCAAGGATTGCGGATGCAGTGCGCAGTCCGCAACGACGGTGCGCCGACGTCTGCGAAGCTGGCCAAAGGCGAGCGAAACGCCCTCGCCAACGGCGCTGGCTTCGTCGAGCAGGCTAGCATTTGCGACCGGGAGGCCGGTGAGCTCGGTGATCAGGGTCTGAAAGGCAAAGAGCAGCTCGAGGCGGCCCTGTGAAATCTCGGCCTGGTAGGGCGTGTATTGGGTGTACCAACCGGGGTTCTCGAGCAGGTTTCGCAGCAGCACGGGCGGCAGATGACTGCCGTAAAAGCCCTGTCCGATCCAGCAGCGAGTGCGCACGTTTCGGTCTGCGATCTCCCAAAGCTCAGCTAGGGCCTCTTCTTCGGTACAAGGCGCTGGCAGGTCGAGCTTGCTGCGGCGCTTGAGGTGACCAGGTACGATTTCATCGACCAAATCCTGCGCGGACTCGAGGCCGAGGGTCTGGAGCATGCCTTGACAGGTATCGGCGTCGACCCCCAGATGGCGGTGGACAAAGTGAGGCGGCGCTAATTCGCCATACCAGGATGGGGTGGTCGCGGAGTCGGAAGAGATGGAAGCAGAAGGCACAGGTGTTCTCCGAGGAGAGTTTCAATTACCCCGCTCTGTCCAGATACCTGAGAGTGTAAACTCCTTCGGTGAGCGCATGGCTGCTCTCCAGAGATTGAGATGCCGGCACGGTCCTTTTGCCTGAGAGCTTACGGGGAGTTCTTTCACCTTCGGCGGGTGGCAAGCCACCTCTCTCCCGCACCGGTTTCCTCAACGTGAGTATGCTACGCTATATCCGCCCTATGCCAAACGGTTCTGCGCGTTTCTCCCGAAACTCCCGGCGTGCATGGAGACACGTCGCACCATCTAGCCAGCCATGACTTTACTGTCGGCAGAGTCGTACATCGCGACCATGTACGGGTGATCGGGATCGTACGTGGTCAACGGCTGCGGATTCTCGATGCGGCCGTGCGGCCGACGCCCAGCGCCTTCGACGCCCTGGAATGAGTCGCCAAGGTCGGCGCGTACGGAGTCCGCAACGTCCTGGAGGGTGGCGACGATGTCCGGGTGATCGGCATAAAGATTGGTCTGCTCGCCCACGTCTTCGCGGAGGTTGAACAGGGCGGGTTCTTCACAGGTGAGGTTCTTTCCCCAGCTGCGCGTGGTTCCGAGATGTAGCTTCCAGTCTCCCTGGCGCACAGCCTCGAGACGATCCATGAAATAGTAGACAAATGTGTCTCTGACTGATTCAGCTGACTGGCCCAACCACTGGGCGGATTGGTCCAGACCGTCGATCTGGCGGTCAGTGGGATGTATGGCCCCAGCAAGCGTGGCGAGGGTCGGCAGGAAGTCGATGGCTGAGGTGATGGCGTCACTGGTCTGCCCAGCGGTGATCTTATCGGGCCAGCGGATGATGCAAGGCACGCGCTGGCCGCCTTCCCAAGTGGTGCCCTTGGTACCACGGCAGGGGGCATTACTGCCGCCCTCATCACGGGCCCGAGAGCCGTTGTCACTGGTGAAGATGATGATGGAGTTGTCGTCGATCCCGAGTTCACGCAGCTCGTCCAACAACACGCCGGTGGTCCAGTCGATGTGAGCGACAGCACCGCCATAGCCACCATTCTCCGACGCCGCGAGGAATTGTCGGGGGACAAAGAGCGGGACATGGACGTACATGTGTGCGAGGTAAAGGAAGAAGGGACCGTCCTGATTGTCGCGAATAAAACGGACGCATTCTTCGGTGTAGCGCTCCGTGAGCCCGGCTTGGGCGGGCTGCTCCTGGATGACTTTGGAGTCGCGCACTAGCGGTAGCGGGGGGCGGTGCTCATGGCCGACCTGCCGGCCCATGTCGTTACTGAAGGGGATGCCGTAGTATTCATCGAAGCCGCGTTCGCAAGGGAGGAACTCGGGCTGGTCGCCACAATGCCACTTGCCGACCAGCTTGGTGCGGTAGCCAGCATCGCGCAGTAGTTGAGGCAGGGTGTGCTCGTCCTGATGCAGGCCGATGGCGGCGCCGGGAAAGAGGACGCCAGCGCCATCGAAGTCGCCGAAACCGATGCGCGGCGGATAGCAGCCGGTCATCATGGCACCGCGCGATGGCGAGCAGATCGGGCTGGCCACGTAGAAATCGGTCAACCGTAGGCCCTGCTCGGCCATGTTGTCGAGATGGGGCGTCTTATTTCGCGTCGAGCCATAGCAGCCAAGGTCGCCATAGCCAAGATCGTCGCAGTTAATTAGAAGGATATTCGGCTGGGACATGGTGCACTCGTAGTTCGGTGAGGATGGAGACAATATCCAACTGTCGATACGGAATGTCCAATTGCCAAATCAAGACCGTGGAGCATGCATCCCAGCTGCCTTCGGCTGTTGGCTGTTGGAGATTCAGGCGTTTTGCTCGCGCTCTTCGATCGCGTCCTGGAGCTGCTGTGCAGCATCGTGATGACCCAGGCCACTGCAAGGGCCTTGCGCCCCGGGCCCGCGTAGTGTCCACATCAAATTCACCCCGGGCAGCGATAAGAACAGCGCCTTGGCGAAGCTCCGCACCTACTACCCTCACCACCTCGCTGAAGGCGGAGCCTCGTACGTGCCCCTGCCGGAGGACAGCGAAAGCGTCACAATCGCGATAGAATAGGCACCCCTAACTGCCCGACAACAGTGCGTCTGTAGTCTCAGTCGAGGCTGCGCTTGACGGGAACATGGCCTGCGACTACCTTACGCGCTTGTTTTTCGCCAGAGCAGCCGTGCGAGCCAACGGCAGGCCAGGCATTATCCAGCATTATTTTTAGGTAATAGCACGATGAACGAACGGACTGCACGTCTTTTAAATCAGTGGGCCGAATATTCGGACCAAAAGCCCAGCGACCTAAAGCGTTGGTGGCGTGGCCTCACTAGCGCCGAACGCACTCTCCAACGCGCCCGGATTGTGGCGGAATTGGAAGAAGAAGACGAAGGCGAAGAGTAGAGCGCAACAGCGCGTAGCTTTGCCGGACTCCCGTGCCATACTGGTCGCGCAATGCGCGGACCGAACTGGATTGGTCGCGACGATCACTCAATGGTTTCACAACCATCACGGGAACTTGCTGGAGCTCGACCAACATGTCGATCGCAGCACGGATCAATTCTTCATTCGGATTGAATGGGACTTGGACCACTTTATCATCCCAAGCGGCCAGATTCATGATGCGTTCGCGCGTGAAATCGGAGAGCCACTGGGACTGAACTGGCGCATCCGCCTCCCGGGGAATCGCCCGCGCATGGCCATCTTGGTCTCGCAGATGGGCCACTGCCTCTGGGACCTGCTTACGCGCTCCCAGTCCGGCGAATTAGACGTCGACATCCCCCTCGTAATCAGCAATCACGATACCTTCGCAGATACTGCGCGGCAGTTTGGCTGTGACTTTCACCAACTCGTCGTTACACGTGATAACAAGGCCGATCAAGAAGCCCAGCAACTCGCCCTGCTGGCCGAACATGCGATCGACTTTGTAGTCCTGGCCCGCTACATGCAGATTCTGTCGAGCAGCTTCGCCTCTGCCTACAGCGAGCGCATTATCAACATCCACCACTCCTTTCTTCCGGCCTTCGCCGGTGCCAAGCCCTATCACCGGGCGCATGAACGAGGCGTAAAGATCATTGGGGCCACTGCCCACTACGTCACTGAAGACTTGGACGAAGGCCCGATCATCGATCAAGACACCGTTCGCGTCAGCCATCGCGACCCCGTGCGCGACCTGATACGCAAGGGCCGCGACAACGAGAAGATCGTCCTCTCACGCGCCGTGCGCCTGCACCTGGAAGAGCGAATCGCCGTCCACGACAATCGCACCATCATCTTCAGCTGATCGCGTCTCCCTACGCGCCCCCCTCGTTGGTAGTGCGCCACGGCAGTGGCCTTCTACCATCCATTCGATCCCGCGCCGAATCTCTCGGAAATTGGCGGGTCTCTGGGCGTTCAGCAGGCAAAATCAACTTCGTCCCAGCCGGCATCGCCTTCCAGTCCCTGATCTCATTGCCACGTGCCTGCCTGCCTGCCATTGGGGAAACATAGGTGATCCCTGCGCTCCTGTAGCGATCCCGCGCGATGTCCCAGGCCGAACGCGTTGCGGAGATCACGTCCGCAGCACTGGATGCATAGCGCTGCAACGCCTTCTCCTGCGCAGAAGCCGTCCCATACGGCACTTTGGCCAGGTAGGGATCGGCGTTGACCAACCGCTTCGCCCACACATCCGGATCGTACTTAGGCTGCTTGGTCTGCCCCAGCTTAACCCGAACCGACCACCTGGCAAACTGCATCCCGCAGCGCTTGCGACCACGATGCGAGCGCTTGTGCCAGCGGTTCGGCGCCCCGTAGGCAACCATCGAATGACAGAGCACACACTCATCCGGAACCTTGTTGTGATGGCCAACTACCGCGATACCCACCGAGAAGTTAGAACGACCAGAGACTCAGAAGCACAACGGCGAAACCCCGAGTAGTTTGGCCGACATGATTCATGAGAGCAGGCTAGTGACGGTAGGCTCCCGAGAACGGGGCAAGATAACGGTCCGGTGCCCGCCCTGCAGAATGATGGCGCAGTTTTGCCGCATCAGTAGAGGGCTCGTAGTCCCGCCTTCAGGCGGTTCTCCCCGTACCGCCAGATTCATCTGGCAACCTCCCCACCTCTTTCTTCTCCGTGCTCTCCGTGACCTCCGTGGTAAAGTCTTCCTTCCCACTCCCCCACAGCCTCCACGCTTCTCCTTTCCCTGCCGGTTTGATAGGACTCCTGACTACCGACTCCCGACTCCCGACGACGCTCATGACCTCCTGACGCCATACCTACGGGCCACCTTCCTGGCTCTCCTCTCCCCTCCTTCTTCTCCGTGCTCTCCGTGCTCTCCGTG
>DMTJ01000504.1 GCA_003477185.1 Lentisphaeria bacterium | reverse complement strand
TCGGATAATCGGCGAACGCCTCAAGGCACTCGTCCGCGCTTCGCGGGGCCAGATCTGTTGCAATCATCAGGAAGTGCAGTCTGCCTTTTGCTCGTTTGAGCCGTTCCTGGCCGGCCAGCGTGATGCGAGCGCGGCGGACAAATGGAAACAGGCGATCCACGGCCTTGCCGGTGCCATCCTTTGACTTGCGTCGGGGGCCTTTGCCCTTGCCTTGAACAGGCCGCCGACACCGATGACAGACATCGGTAAGGAGATCATGCAGGCGCTTGACCAAGCGTGCGTTAGCGGGGACGTCGCCAGTGACCGCCAGATGAACGCTCTCTTTGTTCAAGGCTGTGAGCTTGGTGACCAACGTACCGACGGCGGTACCTGCTTGAGCGAGGTCGAGGGTGACTTGAATCCCGGTTGCGGCGTCCGCAATCGCTGGCGCTTCCCCGCAGCTGACGGTGACGGTAGCGTCTACGGCACCGGCCTGGGTTTGCTTGCCACCAACAGTTTCTGCGGCCAGCTGCACGGCTTCCACGATGGTCGCCGAATCGGAGTCTACCTGAAAAGAGAATGTGTGAATTTTCATTCCGCAACCTTAGCATCCCGCGTGACTGACGGCGATTCCGCAGAGAATGGTCGAACGTGAACGCGTACGGCCGTATGATACCGTTTTGTTCCATCCAGCTGGAAGGCATATGAGCGAGCGTGAAGAACAGTACGGAGCCGAAGTGCGACATCCGCAGGACTGGACGCGCTATGTGGTCATGATCACTGCGGCCGCCTGGTCACTGTTTCAGATTGGCATTGCGATTCCGCCTCCGCGCGCGATGGCTTGGTGGGGGACGCTCGACTCCACGATCGTGCGCTGTGTGCACTTGTCGTTTGCGATGGCGCTGGCGTTTCTTTGTAGCCCGCTGCTGCGGCGGGCTCGGCCCCAATTAGCTTGGCTGTCTGCGCACGATAGGGTGCCGGTGGTTGACCTTGCGCTGGCCGCAGTTGGTGCCTTCTGCGCCTCGTACTACGCCTTTTGCTACGATGCAATCAATGCCCGGCAGGGCGCGCTGACGAACGTGGATCTGGCAGTGGGGGCGGTGGTGGTGCTGCTGTTGCTCGAGGCATGCCGGCGGGTCATCGGCCCGGCTCTTACTGTTGTGGCCGGGATCTTTATCACCTATGCGTTTTTTGGGCATCACGCGCCGTCGGTGCTGGCCTTCAAGGGCGTCTCGCTTGGCCGATTCGTGGACCAAATGACCGCCAGTACGCAGGGGATCTACGGGATTCCGCTGGATGTATCTGCCAAGATCGTGTTTCTGTTCGTGCTCTTCGGGGCGATGCTGGAGAAGGCCGGTGGCGGAAGATTCTTCACCTCGCTGGCGATGAGCGTACTGGGCGGCTTTCGCGGTGGGCCTGCCAAGGCGGCAGTGGTCAGCAGCGGGCTGACCGGAATGGTCTCCGGCTCGAGTATCGCTAACATTGTGACCACCGGCACGTTCACCATCCCATTGATGAAGAAGGCTGGCTATCCGGCCAAGAAGGCCGCGGCGATCGAAGTGGCGGCCAGTACCGACGGGCAGTTGGCACCGCCGATCATGGGGGCAGCCGCGTTTCTGATCGCGGAGTATGTGAATGTGGACTACCGGGCTGTGGTTAAAGCGGCCGCGATCCCGGCGTTTGCTTCGTATGCCACACTGCTCTACATCACGCATTTGGAGGCCTGCAAGCTGGGGTTGCGGCGCATCCCAAAGGAAGAGCTGCCGTCGTTTAAAGAGACGCTGCTGGGCGGTTGGCACTTTCTGATTCCGCTTTCGGTCCTGATCTATCAATTGCTGGTGCAGCAGCGATCTGCCGAGCTTGCGGCTCTTTGCGCAGTGGTGGTGATGGGGGCAATGATGCTGATCGTGCCCGTACTCAAGGCATTGAGGGCAGGCACGGCAGTGAAGACGGCGCTGGTCGAGGCGCTGCGCGTGCTGAACGACTCGCTGGTGAGTGGGGCCCGGAATATGGTCTCGGTGGGGCTGGCGACGGCAGCGGCCGGAATCATCGTCGGCGTGGTGGCATTTGGCCCGGGCGACATGATTTCTCAGTTGGTGGAAGAGCTCTCACGCGGCAACATCTACGCGATGCTGCTGATTACCGCGGTCACGAGTCTGATCATCGGCATGGGCCTGCCGACCACCGCGACCTACATCGTGATGGCCAGCCTGATCGTCCCGGCGCTGGTCGATGTGGGGGCCGCGCAGAATCTGGTGATCCCGGTAATGGCGGCACATCTTTTCTGCTTCTACTTTGGCATTCTGGCAGATGACACGCCGCCGGTTGGGCTGGCGGCCTATGCGGCAGCGGCGATCGCCAAGGCACCGCCGATCGCGACCGGGCTACAGGCTTTTATGTATGACATTCGGACGGCGATCCTGCCGTTCATGTTCATCCTGAACCCAGACCTGATTCTGCACGGCATCAACGAGTGGCATATCGGCCTGCTGATCTTTGCGATGGCGTGCGTGGGCAATGGCGCGTTTGCGGCAGCCACACAGGGGTGGTTTGCGCGCGCGAACCGTTGGTTCGACATACCGATTCTGCTGGTGGTGACGATGCTGTCGCTGCGCCCCGACTTCTGTGCCGGGCTGTTGCGGATTCCGCATGAGTCTCGCTATTGGTGCTACGTCTTCGGGCTGGTGATATTTTCCGCACTTTATGTGCTGCAGCTTCGGCGGAAGCAGACTTGCCCGAGTGGGAAGGGCACAAGCCGCGTCTAACCTGCTGGTTGTCAAGCAGCAGGTTAGACTATGGTGCGCTGCGCATAAGTTAGGGACTGGCTTTCCTGACTTTTCCGTAGAAAGCCGCCCGCGATAATTCCGTGTTTTACAGGAAGATCGGCCGTTTGCAAAGGGAGGGGAGGCCGGATATTGTAGCGGTTCTTTCAAGGCTGCCCCCCATTTCCAGCGCGCCATGGCCGTATATTTTCTAGCAGTTTTGTGCGCTCTTCTTATGCTTTCGGCTTCCGACCGCGCAGAGTCGTTGCCGGCGCTCTGCGGCACTCATTCCCCGCTCAGCGCCGAGGCTGCTGGAGAAGGGAAGGCGGCCAGCGCCGCTGGCACCGAGCGCGAACAGCCAGGTCCGGCATAATTCAGTAATCAGTGAACAGAAATCAGTGAGCAGGCTTGCCCTGACACGAAAAAGGAATTCTAAGATGGCAGATATTACTCTCAAGGGGCACGTCGCCCTCGGCGTTGTTCCCACTCACCTCAAATTTGTGGGCGGGCTCGTGCCTGATGATGGAGGGCGCATCCCCCGCGATGCCGCTGGGCAACTCTCCGTCGTTGCCAACATGCGTGGCCTCGTGGCGCAAAGCCGCGTGCCAATCACTTGTGTGCAGGTCCCCTACTTTCCGGGGCTCCGTGAAGGCGACGTCGCTGAAATGGTTGAAGGTCTCCGTGGCTGTGGCCTCGATGTCCATTTCATTCTTATGGTTGGCGGCGCCGACCCAATGGTCCCAGCGGACGAAGATGCTGTGGTCGAGATGCTTGTGGGTGGGCTCACCGCTGCCAAAACTCACGGCGTGGCCCATGTTTCTTCCACCTCCATTGAGCAGTGGATGACCCCTGGTGCTACCCGAAAGACTGGCGACGATTATCAGGCCGCCATTGCCCAGAACGTCAAGGTCCACACCCGGGCTGCCAGCGAGGCCGGCCTTGAAGGATCCTGTGTCGAAGCTTGGCACATTGAGTTTCTCCGCGCCGGCGAATTCCAGACGTTCACGGATCTTCAGAAAGCGTGGGATGTGGTTAGCGCCATCAACCGAGCTTATGGCAAGACCTTCTTCCGCGTCCTCGTGGATGCCGCACACTGTGGTGACTCTGCGCTGACCATCCCGGAGAACGCTGCGCTTATCGCCAAGGTCGCCGAAGCAGGCGAGTTGGGTATCTTCCATGCCTCGGCGAAGACGACCCGCGGTTGCCTGAGCACTGACGATGGCTGGACCGCAGCCCTCCTCAACGCCGCCGCGGCCACTGGCAAGCTCGAGCACGTTTTTGTCGAAGTCTTCCATCACGAAGACGCGGCTTTGCAAGGTCTGCGCGATCTCGAGCCGGGCCATGGTCTTGATACACGAGACGGTCGCAGTTACGACCAGGTCGTTCTCGACGGCCTCACGGACGTCGGGCGTCGTCTCAATAATCTCGTCCTCCGCGGCGTGCTTGGCTGAGAGGCCAGTGCGATTGCCGTCCAAAGGATCGACTCTAGCCGATTTTTTCTCGGCCTTGATACGAGGTGGTGCGCCGACGCAATGGGCGTCTCGTCAATCCGTGCCCGTGCATTCACTCAGTCACGAAATGGTCCGGAGAAGGCCACCGTCGGCATCGCCTCGGACATCCGGCAGGCCTGCCATAGGCCAATGAATGAGCAGAGCATCGCGAGCGGAGCCTGCAGAAGCCAGAAGGGGTAGAAGAGTGGGGTCACCAAGGAAGATGTGGCGAAGCCTATGTAGAGACTGAGCTCTCCGTCCATTAGGCCGACGACGATCTGGTCCTTCAGCGCCTCGTAGCTGGCCGCCTCGTGCATCTGGCCCTCGCTCTTCGGGACAATGACTTCGTTGTATTGGCGGAGGATCTCGGTGTGGGTGGGGATGTCATCTCCAATCCACAAATTTGGCAACAAGCTACAGGACATCAGGAAATAGCAGATTGCGGCGGCAAGGAGTCTGGGCCGCCGCTTGGCGGTGAGATCGCCGGAGCGGATTCCCCAGCCGACGGCGACGCCCAATAATGCTGCAAACACGGGAAACGGCTTGCCAGCATAGACGATTGCCACGCTCCAGAAGACGAGCACGGCGCCGCCTGCTGCCAGCGCTAGAAGGATGCTGCGCACCAGGCTCCTTCCTGAACTGTTTCCGCGGCTGCTGGCTTGGCAGCTTTCACACCACGGCTGTTGGTCTGCAAGATAGTAGTCGGCGTCTTGGATTTCGGCATCGCAGCAGGCGCAGTGTTTCAGCTTAGCCGCAGCCGCGCTGTCTTGCGGCAAGGGAGGGGCGACGGAATTAGCAGGCAGGCCGTCGAGGAAGCGGCCGTAGAGGTCTGTGATTCGCGGGAGCAGGCGGCGACGCTGCGCGAGTGCCCGTATCCCACAGAAGACTAGGATCAGGACGATCAGGGAAACCGTGGCCAGAATTGTGTAGTCTACTTTGTCCACGAGCGGCGGCATGCCTTTAATCCAGAACATGCCGCTGGCCTCTGGCAGGACGCTGAGTTCAGTGGTGGTGCCGAGCGTGAGCGCTTGAAAGACGTCTGGGGTGACGGTGACGACACGCTCCTGCTGCGCCTCAGCTTCGGTCCAACGTAGCCGAAGGCGGTCGGGGGCGGTTCTGCCGGTGACCTCTGCGGTGACCTTGGTCCCGGTTTTTTCGATGTTGGCGGCGTGGTAGGTGGTGGTGGCGAGGCTGACAAGCGAGAGGCAAAGCATGGCGGCAATGCCCATTAGCCAGATGGCGCGAATGCCTAGCGCCACGCGCCGTCCGCGGGCAGCAGCCAATTCATTGCTGCTGTCACTCTCGGGATTCACCAGCGTGGTAAGCCCGTGCTTGCGAAAGGCGAAAAGTAGAAAGGGCAGGCCGGCAATGGTCTGGGGGAGTTCGAGCAGGTTGTCGCCATCGGCGATGATGAGGCGCCCGCCAAGTGCACCGGACCGGTTCTGCGGCTGCCATTCTACGTAGCGAATTCGATGCAATGGGATGCGGCGCACTACCCCTCGCGGCGGGAAAATAGTCACCTGATTGCCTTCGAAACGGATCACTTCGGCCCCCGTGGGAAGCTGCCATTGCTTGCTGCCGTTTTCGTAGCCGGCTAGTTCATGTTGAAACACGCGGCTCAGATGGAGTTCGAGGGACCGCAGGAAGGCAACGCCGCCATCTTCGAAGATCGCCAGTTGAATTTCGGTGAGCGGTTCGTCATCGTGGTCGACAAGGAGTAGGCGCATATCTTCGCTAGAGATTCTCCAGCGCACGGTCATTACGGCAGACCATGGCACCTGCCAAGTGCCGTCGGGCCCCATTTTGATGAGCGCAGTTTCGCTCATTGCGTAGGTTGCGCGGCACGCACGCCAGCGCTTAACTGAGCTGACGATGACCCCGGCGGCAAGGATACAGCCTATGCTGATGAACAGTGCTACGGAGGAAGAGATGTCCTCGGGGCTCATAATCGGTGAGCTCAGCCAGAGGAGAAAGAATCCTGAAAACAGGGCTGCGCGAACCAAGGCGGCTCGGCTTCTCTTGGGAGAGGGTGTAAACAGAAGTCTCTGTTCATCCATCGTGGCGTCTCCGGGTTATGAAAACCGCAAACTGGAAGCGAAATCCAGAAATGGAAATCGATTCTACTAATTCTCCGTTTAGCACAGCGTCTGCGAGATCAACGCCGTTCTCGTAAACGGCGGATTTCGGCCTTGTAGTGATCGATCAATTCGCGCTCGAAAGCGGAGAATCCGTTTCCTTCGAAGTGCATGGTCTGCTCTGTCCGTGTGTTTGCCTGTTGTTTTTCCTCATAAGCGCGCTCTACGTCGATCGCGGCTCTGGCGAAATCTGGTGCGATTTGATCCTGCCGGGTTGAGCTGGTGTCGAATACATCATCTGAGAGCCTAATTCCGGTGATGTTCCCGCTCTTGCTCTTCTCCGCGTCCAGTATAGCGCGTCTCCCGGTGTGCTCTTCTCT
>DMTJ01000482.1 GCA_003477185.1 Lentisphaeria bacterium | reverse complement strand
TGAGTTCCTCGTGGACTCAGCGCCTTTTGTGTGTTTGGGGCTGTTGCCTCCCTACCGGGTGAAGACCAGTGGTGTTGGC
This sequence comes from Lentisphaeria bacterium, assembly GCA_003477185.1. Taxonomy (GTDB): domain Bacteria; phylum Verrucomicrobiota; class Lentisphaeria; order JABSQK01; family UBA12247; genus UBA12247. The sequence continues at coordinate 19,834 of DMTJ01000482.1, read as the reverse complement.
TGGTATCCCGGAGGAATAATTGAAAGACGCCGGTGGTGCAATCACCGGAACCGATCCCCAACCAGTACGCCCGGTAAGGGCAGCAGAAGGAGCCGCACATTGCAACGGACTCCGGTTCTCCCGCATGTCCACCAACGGCCTTTCAGTGTTGCTGTTATCGGAACCAAGCGTGTAGGGTGGGTGATGCCAGAAGGCGATGAGCCACTTGGCCTGAGTCTTTTTCAGGTCTTCCTTCAGCCACACAGCCATGGCGGCATCGGTGCTGCGGTCGAGGTCAAAGCTGTCTGGGCAAACAAAGTGGATTGGGCCATAGTCGAACGAATAGTAGGGCTCGGTGCCAGGGGGAACACCAGCCGCTTCACCACGGGCCGGGAGCACGTAGGCATCGTAATAGGGGCCAGTCCCATGCTTGCCTTCGGAGGTGAGCCCCTCGTGGTTCCTCATGGTCGGCCAACACACTGTGTTACGCAAACGTGACTCGTAAATTTCGAAAAACTTAACTTGGAATTCTCCGTCCCCGCCACGGGTATAGGCCATATCACCAAGGTGAACATAAAGATCAATGGGGCGCCCGGATTTCTGGACAACGTCCTCCTGGGCGGAGAACACCGCTTTTTGTCCCGCCCGTAGCCGAGTCGCCGACGACCCAGATACGGGTCGGCTTTTTGGCACCAATCACTGGATGCGTCGTGAGGCAGCGGCAAGCGGGGCATCACCATCAGCGAGCGTGTCGCAGTAAGTGCTGCCGGGCTGGGGACCGGTGTGGGTGGCCTCGTACTGGAAGATTCCGTCTGGTGCCGTGTGAAGCGGCTCTTCGGAAGTCGTGGTGCGGACGACAATATTGCTGCTCGCGCAGGTCCCAATCAGGGAATCAAGCGTCTTCCCGAATTTCACCACCGGGGTTGTTGTCACGTCTGTCCGCCAGACAATGACCATCGAATGTTCCGTTCCCTGCTGTAGGTACGATCCGTGGGTGACGGCGGCGTGGGACGAAACAGACAACAGCAGCACCAAATCGGCGCCAGTTGGGATAATCTTACACCGCGATTGCCCCCAGCGTCAAATGGTATCAAGTCGTTTGCCATATTCCACACCGTGTTGGCGTCATGTAGACGCACACTTTGAAGGTGCCATAGGATCGGTTGAGGTGGTCATTTTGCGTGTGTTAGTCCCTGGGGCTTGCGCGGCAAGCCAATGCAGACTGGGAGCCCAAAACGGAAAAGGGATGAATGACGCTTCGTGCATCCAACCCGGACGTCCAGAGACCGTCGTCCGTAATAACGAAAGTACCGGAGCGGAGTGCCGTTCTTTGGGGCCTTGAAAGCTGAAGTGGAAGGATAATTCAACTCCGCTTCGTTACTGACTACAAACAATTTCCTACTAATCACTCTGGACCATCAAGGACGTCTTTTGCACGAGACGCGGGGGAACGGTCAGGTACAAGACCTTGCCGTCGTAGACGGGGGAGACCGAAATTCAAAGTTACAGTATTTTTGCCAGACGGGGAGCAGGTTGCTGTTCTTTCCGTTTGTCCGTAGAAGCATCGACTGGAATGAGTCCATTAGCACGCCGCCGTGATCGTGACCGGAAACCTAGGAAAAATTCGGCCCCCAGAAGGCTCGGCGCACGATTCACGCAAGATTTTCCACTGGGATAAAATGCGTACCTCGGGCACCAGTGGTGCCCAAAGTACGCATCATTAGATCAGTAGCGATAGTGATCCGGTTTGTAGGGACCCTCAACGGGAATGTCGAGGTAGCTTGCTTGTTCGGTCGTGAGCACAGTAAGCTCGGCACCGATGTGCTCAAGATGCAATCGAGCGACTTCTTCGTCGAGATGCTTTGGGAGCACATGGACTCCGATGGCGTGATCCTCTTCCCACAACGCGATCTGGGCGAGAACTTGGTTGGCGAAGCTGGTGCTCATGACAAAGCTGGGATGACCTGTGGCACACCCGAGGTTTACGAGCCGGCCCTTTGCCAGGAGATAGATGCTTTTTCCTCCTGGAAAGGTGTAACGGTCAAACTCAGGCTTGATTTCAAGCATCTCCACGCCTGGGTGGGCATTGAGCTGCTCGACCTGAATCTCGTTGTCGAAGTGGCCAATATTACAAACCACCGCTTGGTTGCGCATCTTTGCCATGTGGTCGACGGTGATGATGTCACGGTTGCCCGTGGTCGTCACGTATATGTCAGCGACGGGAAGGGCTTTCTCGACGGTAGTGACGTGGTAGCCGGCCATCGCGGCTTGCAGAGCACAGATAGGATCGACTTCGGTAACCATGATTCGACAGCCAAGCGCTTCCAGCGCCTGTGCGGAGCCTTTACCGACGTCACCAAAGCCACAGACGACCGCAACTTTGCCAGCAATCATCATGTCTGTCGCACGCTTGATACCGTCGACCAGAGACTCGCGACAACCATACAGGTTGTCGAACTTGCTCTTGGTGACGGAGTCGTTGACGTTGATGGCGGGCACGAGCAGTTCGGCTCGCTCATGCATCTGGTAGAGGCGGTGAACACCCGTCGTGGTCTCCTCAGAGACGCCTTTCCACTCGCTGACGACACCGTGCCAGAATGTGGGCGATTCAGCCAGGGTCTCGCGAAGCACTGCGTGAACGCACGCAAGCTCGTGGTTGTCGGTAGGCAGATCGAGGAAGCTTGCATCATTCTCGGCGGAAAAGCCCAGATGGATCAGCATCGTCGCATCACCGCCATCATCGACAATAAGCTGCGGTCCGTTGTTGCCGGGGAAGGTGAGAGCCTGCTTGGTGCACCACCAGTAGTCCTCTAGGGTTTCGCCCTTCCAGGCGAACACCGGGGTTCCACCAGCCGCAATCGCAGCGGCGGCGTGGTCTTGGGTAGAGAAGATATTGCAGGAAGCCCACCGCACATCCGCGCCCAAGTCATTTAAGGTTTCGATGAGTACAGCGGTCTGTATAGTCATGTGCAGGCTGCCGGAGATCCGGACGCCCTGCAACGGCTTACTGGCCGCGTAGCGCTTGCGGATCTCCATGAGACCGGGCATTTCATGCTCGGCGACCTCAATTTCCCGGCGACCCCAGTCAGCCAGCGTTATGTCCTTAACTTTGTGATCCATGTTGATCTCCTGTTGTGCGTCGTGACCGAGCGCCACGTTGCCCACGGGTCGTGGCGAATTCTGAATCCTTACAAACCAGCTCAACAAAAGACTGGTGTCGCAAGTCCCGGCGAGGTAAGGTGCAATCGTTGAAGGCGAGTCTATGTTGGGCTGCACGGCGGGTCGAGAGAGCTGAGGGATTACCATCATGGCGGCGTCAAGAGTTTTGATCTGGCGTGCTATGGGCAGAGCTGCCAACTGAGCCAGCCAGTCGCTCCTTGGGTGAGCCCCCAGCCCTCATTCAGGCATCCCGGTCATTCTGCCAAAATTCTCAGTGCGATGCAACGAGCTTAAAGCCGGACCAATGAGACGGTCGGGGAGGAACTGGGCCCGAGAAGCGCGAGTCGCAATCAGCTACCGCATCTCAGAAGGTCCTGACGGTTGGCCAGGGGCTAGCTCTGCTGTGATGGCCACGTACCAATTCGAGACAACCTATCTCGCGATGCGTACGAAGCGTCTGCCACTGCCTCGAACACTCGTTCGACCCGCCCTCCCGTATGGACATGACACTCCAGACCAGCCCAGTGAACCGCTACGGCAGCGCCGGGAGAAGCAAGCAATTGCTATCCTCCGACAGGCTTCAGGTTGGTGAAGAAGGTAACACCTTGATCGTCGACTTCCTTGCACAGGACGAATGGCACGGTGAGCGTCCCAGCCTCACTCACAGAAGACAGAGCCATAGCGGTAGGCTTATGTTCATCTGCCAAAACTCGTTCAGCCATGCCTGTAGCACGATGCGTTTATCGTTTGGTCAGTCTACTGTCTCGTACTCGAGCTATTTTGTGCCGGGGCTGCGTAGTTCGCAGCGCAGCGCTGCAGGACTATGCCAAGAAGAACCACCCGGATACTCCAGGCCCCCGTCCGCCACCAATTGCCTAAAGTCAGTTCTGCGATGAGAGCAGAATTCTTCCCCGCGATGAATTGCTGGTGTACTGGCATCTGTAGCAGAATGGTTGAGAACCATACGACTGCGAGGCACACCGCAGAGGCCAATGCCATGCGGAGCGGGAAGGCGGGATGGGGCTTGTAGATCATCAGCAGCGTGGTGACTAATTCCAGGAGCATTACCGGCACAACGATAAGGCTTATTCGTTGTTGATGGAAAACGGCGAATTGAGGAAACGCAGCTTCGGAAACGAAGCCAAAAGCCGGATAGTGGACGAGCTGCACGAGCCAAATCAGGCCAGCCATCACAAGCGTGCTGGCCACATTCAGGGTGAGGATCCAAGAGATCATCAGCTCTGAGCAAGTATGTAGGTCGCAGCGGAAATGCCTGAGTCAAACGCGCCTTCGAGACGCGCAGGGGTGTTGAGATAGTCACCGCTTAGCACGAGAGGATGTGTGCCAGGAAGCGCCAGGGCTCCAACCGACAATGGTTCCCGTGGCTTGGCATACCGCCAGCGATGCACTTGCCAGGCTGCAACATCAGCCATGAGATAGGGCTGCACTTCTTCGATGACCGCGGCCGCTACGTCTTCTTGAGGCGCATCGAAATGACGGCGTGTGAATGCTGCACTGGTATGGACAGTCAGCGCTGCGGGGCCACCGGTCTCGTGCTTCATGCTGTTATCCGCAATCCAATCGATCGCAGAATTGGGCTCTCGAATCGCACCAGGGGGGGGGACGCCTGATTCACCTGAGAGTGCCAACATCACCGTAAAGCACGGATCGTAGTCAACCTCTTGCAGCGCAGGAAAGCAAGTCAAAACCTGACGGCTTACATCAGGCTCCAGTAAGGCCAAGGTTTGCGGTAACGGAGCCGTCACGATGAGAGCATGTGAGTGCCAATGACGTTCGTCGCTGCTCGCAACATGCCAGCCATCGGCAGCACGTTCGATGCTGGTCACTAGGACCTGCTTCTCGATCGTAAGGCCACTGCCCAAAACCTTTGGCAGCCGATTCATTCCTGGACTGCTGCAATAGCGCGGGTAGCCATCGACTCCGGCCCCAGCACCGGTGGCTGCGCAGGGAAAGCCACGACACCATTCGCGAATCGAATCCTGCTCCAACCATGACTCGGCGAGCGCTTTTAGTGGCGGATTGCGAACAGTGAAAAACTGAGCCCCATGGTCAAAGCTGGCATTATGAAAGCGCCGCGTCGCACAGCGTCCCCCAAGCCCGCGGCTTTTCTCTAGGAGGCGGCACGTCAGATCGGCTTCGTGGACTCTGCGAGCCGCAGCCAAACCGGCGATTCCGGCACCTATAATCAAAACTTCCGAATGGGTGACTCGCATTTTAATTCGTACCTTGCGAGGTCAGGTGATGTTGCAGCTTTAATACGGCGAGCTCTTTCGCTCTGGCTTCGACGTCTACTGTCACGGGACTTGAAAGAGCACGCCACGCGTCGGGGAAGTCTGTCGGATCAATGTACCTGTGATGGCGGTTGGGCTTGGGTCCATCCCAGCCATCAGCTGGACTGGAAATATGCAGCAAAGGCTCTCGGTTCCAGGTGTCCAGCGCGGCTTCGGTAGCGGCCGCCAGACTGAGCGCATCTGGGTTGCAGCGATGATGATGAACGTCGTACACAAGCGGAATTCCGGTCAACCGAGACAACGGCAGCAGGTCGCCCGGTGTATAGGTCCGATCATCGTTCTCGACCGTAAGACGGGATCGCGCGGCATCGGAAAGGCGATCAACATTGTCTGCAAACCGAGCCAGCGCTGCGAGTTTGTCTCCGTATGCGCCGCCCCCGTGGATATTGAGCACGTCCGCGCCGATTCCTTCGCAGACCGCAGCCTGATACTCCAATTCCGCGAGAGATGCGTTGACGACTGACTCCCGATGCGCAGATAGCACGACAAACTGGTCCGGGTGCATTGAGAGCCGGATGTCGTACTCCTGTGCAAGACGTCGACACGTTTCGAGCAACCCGCCCAGTTCACCCTCACGCAGGACGTTCAGTTCAAACGGCCAATCGCGATGGGTTGCCAGCGGAATAATCTGACTGTTGACCCGAAATGCACCGATTCCCAGCTCGTGACAGCAGGTGATTGCGCGCGCCAGCGTGGTGAAATTTTCTTCGACTAGCCTGTCGCGATGGGCGCGGCCATCGCGAGCGCCCAGTCGGCTCAGATAGGCTGCTGTCGTTGTGCGAAATTGAATGGGTTGGTCCTCGAAGACGCAACAGAGCCCGAGACGGACAGGAGAGTGTTTCTGGTTCATGCTATACGTCTGCCTGCCTCTGGCCTGCACGGGCAACATTGCGAAGCATGCCGCCAAAAACGAACTGGTGCAGCGGCGCTACCGCATACCAATACAAGCGACCGGCGAGTGGATCGGCGTGAAAAGTGGCCTTCTGCCGGATTCGGCTCCCGCTCTCCGTTTCGGTTACGTGGAATTCCAGCCAGGCTATTCCCGGTACTTTCATTTCGGCTCTCAGCCGTAGGTAGCTGTTGGGGCTGTAGCTTTCGACTCGCCAGAAGTCGAGGACGTCTCCTACGGCCAACATGTCAGGATGAGCTCTGCCGCGGCGCATTCCGACGCCGCCGACAAGTAGGTCCATCCAGCCGCGCAGCGTCCAGAGCCAGTTGCCGTAGTACCAGCCGGTCTCACCGCCGATCCGCTGAATTGGCGCGAAAGCATCTTCTGGCCTGATATCGAGTTCGATGGAGCGATCGTCGCTCAGAGGTATGCGCCACTTCTCGTCGGACTCGGGTAAGGAAGTTCCCCCAGCTGTATGCGAGTCCAGCCAGCGGGTCTGCGGCGCGAGGTGCCCCTCGTTATCCAGCGCCCGTAGCACGGCTTGCTCGAGTGTCATGAGGGGACGCCCAAGCAACTCGGGCGCCCGATTCGCCGTTGCCACTGAGGGATGGCGCATACTGTCGATCAGCTTCCGCCCGACTCGGGCGTACAACGGCGTGACAAGCCCCAGCCACAGACTCGATAGCCAGGGCGTGAGCAGCGGGACGGGGATGAGCAACCGCTTGCGGCCGGTCAAGCGCGAGTACGTTTGGAGTAGATCTTCGTAGCGTACGACGTCTGGACCACCGATCTCAATGATCTCGGAATCGTCGAACGCCCGGTGGGCACAGCGTTGGAGAATCTCGACCAAATCTTCGATCGCAATCGGCTGGGCGGCGACTCGCACCCAACGTGGCGTGATCATGACAGGCAACCGACGAACGAGGCTGGCAATCAACTGGTAGGACAGACTCCCGGAGCCAATCACGATGGAGGCGCGCAACTCGACGACAATTGCGTTAGATTCACGCAGCAGTGCACCTACGGCGGCACGGCTCCGCATGTGAGCCGAGAGGCTGTCCTCGTCTCTGCACAAGCCACCGAGGTAGATGATTCGCTTGACGCCAGCGGCCCGCGCTGCATGAGCAAAGTTGCTAGCGGCTCGAGCCTCTAGCTCCTCGAACTTACCGCGATCCCCCATGGAATGTATGAGATAATAGGCCGTCTCAACGTTCGCTAGGGCAGCCGATAATGTGTCGGGGGCCAGGACATCTCCCGCGATCACTTCGCAGTTGGTGTCCTCCCCTTGGCGTAGAACAGATGGGTCACGACAGAGACAGCGCACACGGTGGCCAGCAGACAGCAAGTTGGCGAGTAGCCGCCCGCCGATGTAGCCGGTGCCGCCTGTCAGAAGGATTGGCACAGAGGGGGACTTGGCAATAACGTTCAGAATAAGACTCTCCAGCAAGCATTTATTGACACTGGTCGGACAAGAGCCTGTATCCTTACAACCACCTTCCGGGCCAAGAGGCCGGAAGCTCATCGGAAGCGTAAATCGTGGCCAAACTTCGCATCGGTATTTCAGCATGCCTGCTCGGACAGAAAGTCCGCTTTGACGGGGGACACAAGCGTGATCGCTTCCTCACTGGTGACTTCGAGACGTATGCCGAGTGGGTGTCAGTTTGCCCCGAGTTGGAAATGGGACTTGGGGTACCACGCCCCACTTTACGACTTGAGAACGCAGAGGATGGGACGCGTCTGATCATGCCCAAAACTGGAGACGACTACAGTGCACAAATGGCTGTCTATGCCGAGCAGCGCGTCGAGCGACTCGCAACGCTGAATCTTCACGGCTACGTACTCAAGAGCCGCTCGCCCAGTTGCGGCATGCAACGCGTCAAGATCTTCCCACCTGATGGGAGTTCGGGCTCCTTTGCTCCCAAGGGCGTCGGTCACTTCGCAGCAGTTCTGATGAAACAGCTGCCGCACCTTCCTATCGAAGAAGAGGGCAGACTCAACGACCCGATGCTGCGAGAGAATTTCGTCTCTCGGCTATTCGCCTACCGGCGCTGGCGGGAATTGGTGGCAGGCGGCATCACACGAGCTGCGCTAACGACCTTTCATGCGATCCATAAGTACCAGCTTATGGCCCACAACCAAACTGGTCTTCGTGCCGCAGGAGGCCTCCTGGCACGTCCAGATGCTTTTCCCAACGACGATGCGTTGGCGTCTGCCTATCTGGTCGCATTCACCCGTATCATGAAACGAACACCTACCACTCGCAACCACGCCAATGCGCTGCAGCACATGATCGGCTATTTCACCAAGAACTTGAATGCGCGAGAGACGGCAGAACTGACACAGGTACTCGAAGATTATCGGCTCGGTCTGTTGCCTCTGATCCTGCCGATCACCCTGATTCGCCACTACGTCCGAAAGTTTGACGTCAGCTACCTTAAGGATCAGATCTATCTTTTCCCTCATCCGCACGAGTTAATGCTGCTCAATCGATTGTGATTCGCGCCCAAACTATATGGAACAGCAGAGTTCTGACCCCGAACGATGGGGCGATGAGCATAGCGACTACCTGTGTCGTTACGCACTACATCGCGTCCGCAACAAGATCAGCGACTATTTTCGGAAGAGTGCTCGGGAGACCCCGCCCGAAGAAACGGGAGGGTACGAAAAACCTGATACCTTTCTCGTGAAACGCTCTGGGATTCCGACCTGGACACCGCTGCCTTGGAAGTTCGATCCACGGCAGTCGTTTGAAGACGTCGAATTCTGGAAAATTCTGGAGAAATGCACCACGAAATTTCCAGAGCAGCTGCGCCAGGCCCTTGTGCTGACGGAGCTTGAAGGAGTTTCTTCGCAAGAAACGTGTAAGGTTTTTGGGTTATCCTCGAAGAATCGTCGGTCGACATCGCATCGATCTCGCAGAAAATTCGATTAATGCATCAGACGCAACTTAGGAGACCTGAGACGCTAAATGTGGACCTGTAAACGAGTTGCAGAGGCTCTGGCTGAAACGAACTACGAGGACTTGCCGAGGTGGCAGCGCCTAGGCCTGAAGCTTCATGTTTCGCTCTGCTGCATCTGTTCGCGCTATCACAAGGGCGTGATGGTTATGCAGGACTGCGCGCGGATTCTGGCGGAGCGGGAAAAAGAAGGCTGCTGCCAACAGCCAGATTGCCTTCCCGAGGGCGCGAAAGAGCGGATAAAGAAGCGGCTGCAAGACTCAGACTGACTGATGCTCTTTGCAGACTGCTCAGTCGTGGCTGGCACTTCCACTTCGGCAAGGCATGTGGCTACGTTTGCCAGCGCACACTACCAGTGAACTCTCTTTGCGGCCGCTGAGTGATGCGCAGGTTGAGGCAGTGCTTGGGGGGCTTTGGGCCGCGTTGGTGAAAGCGCACGAGGAGACCGCAGACGAGTCTCCGGGGCAACTCATACACCTCCAAGTCGGCTCCAAGCTTGCTCGTCACTGATTCTGTAGACCGATTCGAAGCGGGTGTGGTGTGTACCAGATGCGGCTCAACGAGGGTGCTCCTGACTCGATCTAGGCGTGCGGAATGAATGGAACGTATGTGCATAGGCCCTCGTCATCCAACCTAGTAGCGAGTTGTTTCGATAGCCCCAAGTATCTCTTTACGGATCCGTTTGGGCTCTGTTCAAAGAACGGTCGCGAATAGCGCGCGGGGCTCGACGGTGTCGAGGCGAACGGGAACGAGCTTGTTCTCGAGGTCGTGTGCGGACTCCGCATAGACACGAATAAATGTGTCGGTGAGGCCCGACCAGCGTCCGTCTTTTTGTTGCTCAAAGAGCACTTCGGCTTCTTGGCCAAGGTAGCGATGCATGTAAATGGAGCGCTTGCGATCGCTGAGGTCGCGCAGGATCTTGCTGCGGCGTTTAATCTCGCCTGTGGGGACCTGTTCTGCGAACTCCGCACTTTTCGCGTGCTGTCGGTTGGAGTAGCTGAATACGTGCAGATAGGCGAACTCGTTGTCGCGAATAAGGTCGGCAGTCTCGTCGAACTCCTGTTCGCTCTCGCCAGGAAAACCGACGATGACATCGGTCCCGAAACAGAGGTCGGGAATTTCCCGGTGCGCTTGGGACATAAAGTCTAGAAAGTCCGCTGTGGTGTACTTGCGTGCCATGCGAGTGAGGACGGTGTCATTTCCGCTCTGGATGGGCACATGCAGGTAGCGGCAGATGTTGGGCCGTGTCTGAATCAGGTGAAGGATATCCGGAGCAATGGTGGTAGGCTCAATCGATGAGATTCGCAGCCGGTCCAAACCGGGAATTGCGGAGAGCGCATCGACCACGTCGGCGAAGCCGTACGTCTCGAGTTGGTAGGTGCCGACATTTACGCCGGTGATGACGATCTCGCGGAATCCTGCGTCAACCAGTGCTTTTCCTTCGTGGAGAATATCATCGAACTCTCGGCCCCGGGCACGTCCGCGGGCAAATGGGACGACACAGAAGCTGCAAAAGAAATCGCAGCCATCCTGGACCTTCAGGTTGGCCCGGGTGCGGTGATCTTCCCGCCCGATGACGGGCTGGGTGAATGGCTTGCGAGATGGGGGCTCACGCAGAACAACGACTTCGTCGGAGGCGGGTTGCTTGCGAATGATGGTGGGAAGTTCCATCTTTCTAGCATTGCCTACGACCCAGGCGACGGACTTGAACCCGGCCAGAGCTTTGGCTTGCATCTGGGCTTGGCAACCAATCAGGGCGATATTGGCCTGCGGCTGTTTGCGGGCGACTCGGTTCACGAGTTTGCGGGTGTCCGCGTCACCGTTTTCGGTAATGGTACAGGTGTTGACGACGACGATATCGCACGGCTCTCCGTAGGGGACAACGGAGAAGCCTTCTTGGCGAAATGAGGCGCCGAGCGTGGCGGTTTCTGCCTGATTGAGACGGCAGCCAAAGGTGAAGAATGAAACGCGATCAGACATAAACAGTTTCAGCCTGTAAGCACAGGCTGCCTCGGCCGAGCCTACTCTCCCGGGACGGGGAGCTCAGTAAGCGGTAGTGTTTCGGGGGGCAGCAGATCCAGTACATTCTGCTCGCTGATGATCTGCGGCAGGGCGACAGGCTGCGTGGCTGCGACTACCGGTGAGTCGCTGGGCGATGGGTTCTCGCGTGTGACTGATATGACTGTGCCGATTGCTGCGAGAATTGCGATCACCGCAATTGCGATCGCCAGCAGGCGTACTCCGCCAGGGCGCCGGGCTTCGGCGCTGTCTTGCTCCTCTTCGATCGGCCGGCGCGTGAGGGTCTTCTCTTCGGGAATGAGTGCTTCGGGAAACTCGCGTTGTTCGCGCTGGGCATACCAGTCGGAGATTAACGTACAGAACGGCTCATCCGGGATCTGGTAGAGGGCGCAGAGTTTCTTGATCCAGCCTTTCGCGTAGAACGCGTCTTTTGGCAGGGAATTATAGTCATCAAGCTCCAAGCGGCGGATGAAGTCAGCCTTGATGTGGGTTTTGGAGGAGACCTGTGGCAAGGTACGCTTGCCGCTGCGTCTCGCGTGCGTGAGCAAGGAGCCGGCAGACACGCCGTCTGCGAGCAGCTCAGCCCATTCACCTGCCAAAGCGCGCGATGCAATTTGGTCTTCCAGCGCCGGGATGTGCAGTTCGTGGGTGTCTACCCAGCGATGGTCTTCCTTGCCGGGTGGCTTAAGGGGAACTCCAGGAAAGACGACGTCCGCGGTAATACTCCCGCCATGGTCGTCCTCGAGAGGGGCGTCTGGCTGGGCTGCAACGGTGGGCGTGTCGGCTCTCGGGGGGGGCGAGTCCGTGGTCTCACTCTCGCCCGCCAGTTTGAGCTTGAATGGCTTCTCTTCGGGTACGGGTTCCGGAGTTGCGGAGTTCGCATCGTCCTCAACGGTGTCGTCTGCCGTAATTTCTTCGGTTTCATCGTTCTGCAGGTCGGTATCCAGTGGCCGGTCAAGCATTGTTTCGTTACCGTCGGAGGTGTCCTCGGTGGCAGGTGGTTCCTGAGCTGCAGGCTCGCTGACGTCGGGGATTGTCTTGGCTTGGTCCAGCTCTTCGGGCGAGGCGGGTGGCTCATCATCCACAGGAAGACCGTTCTCGTCTTGAACTGACTGTTCAATGTCCTCATCCGGCAAGGGGGCGGATGCTTCGTCGTCAGTGATGGTATCGAGTGGGTCTGGCATGTTGTCCTGTTCAGCCTGTTGTTGAGATTCCGGCTCTGGAGGCGCAGCGGCCAACAGCTCTGGTTGCGCGGCCGGAGCCGATTCAGCAGGTGAGGGCGGTGATGTCTGTGTGATGCTGGAAGCCTTTCCGCGCACGGTAGCGGCTCTTGGCTTGGGGGCCGCGACTGGTTCTATCAAATCCGCCCAAAGATTGAGCTCCAACTGCCGTGTGTGCTGCTTGGTGTCCGACGACATTCTACTCACCGCCGCCCTGTTTGCACTTGGCGATTGCTTCTTCCATACTTTCAACCAGAATGCGCCGCGGCGCAGTGCCGATCTGAGGGCCAATAATGCCGCGATTTTCGAGTTCTTCAATCATGGTGGCGGCGCGGTTATAGCCAATACGCAGACTGCGTTGCAGGTAGCTCGTGGTGGCGCGCCGATCTTTGACGATCACTTGGATCGAGCGCATCATCAGAGCATCGTCGCCATCGGGTTCCATGGTCTCGATGCCGACGTCTACGAACCCTTTTTCCTGCGGGGCTGCAGCGGCACCATCGGGATCCAGTGCTGCAACAGCCGCATCATCCATTTTCATGGCATTGGGCGAGAAGATGTCTTCGCTGAAAGCCTGCGGGGCTTGGGTAATCACGCAGTCGATCACTTTCTCAATCTCTTCATCGCTGACCATCGCGCCCTGGACGCGATCCATGCGGCCTGAGCGGGATTTAAACAGCATGTCGCCCTTGCCGAGCAGGGCCTCTGCACCCTTGCCATCGATGATGGTGCGCGAGTCGACGACAGAGGATACCTGAAAAGCAATACGGGTCGGAAAGTTTGCCTTAATGATTCCCGTGATAACGTTCACGCTTGGGCGCTGGGTCGCGACAACTGCATGGATGCCAGCGGCACGTCCAAGCTGGGCGATGCGAGCGAGGGAGGTCTCGACGTCCGCCTTGGCGGTCATCATGATGTCTGCCAACTCGTCAATGATAATAACTAGGAACGGCAGGCGCGCGGGAATGGGCTGCCCGTCTTCATCAAGCACGACTTCTGCCGCTGGCTTGCGGTTGTTGAAGCCCTCAAGGTTTCTGACGCCGACCTTGGCCAGCACTTTGTAGCGCCACTCCATCTGCGCGACTGCCCAGCGCAGGGCCAGCGGAACTTTCTTGACTTCGCTGACCACGGGTGCTACGAGATGCGGTAGCGGATTGTAAACGCTGAGTTCGACTACTTTCGGGTCAACCATCACGAGCTTCAGTTCATCGGGTTTGAAGCGGAACAGCAGGCTGAGGATGAGGGCGTTCATACACACGGATTTTCCGCTACCGGTCGCGCCAGCGATCAACAAATGGGGAGCATCTGCGAGATCCAAGATGACGGGTTGCCCGGCAATGTTCTTGCCCAGGGACACGGGGATAGCAGCCTTTGTCCCGGTCCAAGTCGGGGAGTTGAGGAGGTCGCGAAACGAAACCGGACCGAAGACGTTGTTGGGGACTTCAATGCCGACTGAATCCCGCCCGGGAATCGGGGTCAGAATACGCAGGCTTTCGGCGCGGAGATTCATCGCGAAGTTGTTGGCTAGACTACTGATTTTTTCCACGCGAATGCCGGGAGCTGGCTTAATCTCGTAGAGCGTGACGCGTGGCCCGCAGGTGGAGTCGCCGACCAGCGCATCAATGCCGAAGCTCTCGAGGGTGTCCTGCAGGATACGTTTCTTCTCGTTGACCTCCTTAGGGGTCATGCTTGCTGCGTTGCGGATGCGAGAGAGAAGATCATTTCCAGGCAGTTTGAAGGGAACGAGGGGCTTGGCTGGTGTAGCAGCGGGCGCAGGCACCGCAGGGGGGGCCTTCGCTGGCTTCTTCACTGGAGCTGGTTCAACTGGCTCGACTGTTGGGGCCACCTGACTGGCCTTTTTCGCCTCGGCTTCGGCCTTTTCTTGCTTTTCTTTAAGCTTGCGTTCTTCAGCGGCGCGCCACTCCTCGCGCTTCTGTTTCTGTTTCTGCTTCGCCGAAATTGGTTCTCCAGCTTCCGTCTCAGTCTGCGGCTCTGTATCGTTCTCTTTCTCGGGCGTGGTGGCCTTGGCCTTGCGTTCGGGGAAGAACCGGCGCAAGAAATGACCATGCCAGTCGAACCAATAGAGTGTGATGGTACCGATCAAGATCATCAGGCTTGAGACAATGCCACAGCCAGCGGTGTTCATCACTAGGGCCAACCAGCCGCCTCCCAATTCCATAGGTCCCGGGGCTGTCAGTTTTTGTCCCAAGACGCCGCCAGGGATACCAGCGACATTGAATCTGTCGGCGAGGGCGCCCCCGAATTCGGGAAAAATACCTAGCAGCATGGCCGCACCTACAGTGATCAAGCCCGTTGCGAGGAGGTATAGCAACGCGGGTCCGCCGGTCAGTGCCGGGCCGACAAAGCGGGAGCAAGCGCAGAGCTGGAGGGTGACCGCGGCGACAAATGAGGCAAACCCAAGCCATTGCAGCAGTGTACCGGAAAGCCGTGCCCCAAGCAGACCAATCCAATTCGTGACGGTGGCGAATTCGCGCAGGCCACCTTCTAGGACGAAGGTGTCATCTGGATTATGAGAAATCAGAGCGAGGAGCAGAAGAAGGCCGATCGCCAACAGGACCAAGCGCGTCAATATTGCACGCAGAGTCAGGGCAGATACGACCTCATGGACCGTCTGACTGGGTTTTCGTTGTTTTTGAGTTGCTTCTGTAGTTGCCACCAAATACCCCCCGCGTATCGCGTGCCCGTACCCTAAACAAGCGATGCTACGAGACAAGTAAGGAACGTAGAATTGGCAGCCCAGTTAGAGTTTGAGCCCCTTTTTTTTTGTAGCGCAGTTGCGGAGAGTGATTTCGTCCTTATCTTCATGCTAACAAATATAAGTATTTCAGGGGAGGCCTTTCATGTCAGTTGAGATTTCGCCGCGAGAAGCACTGGACCGTTGGTTCGGTTTTCCGGATTTTCGGGAGGGTCAGCTCGAGGTTACAGAGCAGCTACTCGCTGGGCATTCCGCGCTGGCGGTGTTCCCTACTGGGAGTGGCAAGAGCCTGTGCTACCAACTTCCAGCGTGCATTTTTTCGGAGCTTACGCTCGTGGTGTCGCCGCTGATTGCGCTGATGAAGGACCAGATCGATTTTCTGCACAGGCGCAACATACCCGCGGCGAGATTGGACTCCTCGCTCAGTCTCGAAGAGTATCGCGCCGTCTGGGATCAGATTCGCTCGGGCTCGCTTAAGATGTTATATGTGGCTCCGGAGCGGCTTTCAAACGAGCGTTTTCGGTCACAGCTGGAGCGAGTAAAGATCGCAATGATGGTGATCGACGAGGCGCACTGCATGTCGGAGTGGGGGCATAACTTTCGACCTGACTATCTGAAACTTGCAAGGGTTGCGGAGCAATTGGCCGTGCCGCGCGTTCTGGCGCTTACAGCGACGGCGACACCACAAGTGGCCGCGGACATTTGCGCGCTATTCTCCATTCGCGACGAGGCCTACGTGAATATCGGCTACTATCGGCCGAACTTGGAACTGCGTCTGACTCCGACACCTCTCAAGAAGCGAGGGTATGCCCTGCTTGCGCGGTTGCAACAGCGTGCAGCGGGTGCGACGATCGTCTACGTGACACTACAGAAAACCGCGGAGCAGTTAGCCGACTGGTTGCAGCAGAAAGGCCTTCCAGCAGCAGCCTATCATGCGGGCTTGGACGCTGAGGTACGCTCGAAGATTCAGGATGAGTTCATGGCAGGGGCCGAGAGCATTGTGGTCGCGACGATCGCGTTCGGTATGGGAATCGACAAGTCCAACATTCGTTACGTATACCATTACAACATGCCGAAATCGCTGGAGAACTACGCGCAGGAAATCGGTCGTGCTGGGCGGGATGGAGTGCCGGCGATCTGCGAGGCCCTGCTGCATTCTCAGGATCGTATTGTGCTAGAGAATTTTACCTATGGAGATACGCCGGAGCCGAGCAGTGTTCTTGGTCTGGTGAGGGAGCTTCACGGGCTGGGGGATTCGTTTGACGTCTCTGTCTACGACCTGTCGACGCGGTACGATATTCGCCCACTGGTGGTGAATACGTTGCTGTGTTATTTGGAGTTAGGGGGCGTTCTGGCTGGTACTGCGCCGTTCTACAGTGTGTACAAGATCGCCTTTCTGATCCCCGAAGGTGAGGCGATGGGGCGGTTTGACGCTGCGAGACAGACGTTTCTGCGGACAATGCTAGGCCATGGAAGGTCCGGCCGGAAGTGGCTGAGCCTGGATGTCACCGAGGCGGCACAGGCAATGGGCGAGCAGCGCTCGCGACTTCTCGCCGCGGTGAACTATATGGAAGAACAGGGCATGATCCAGACACAGGTCAGTGGCGTGCGCCAGGGCTATCGCCGCACTGGGGCACAGTTTGAGCCGGAAGCTGTTGCTAGTGAAATTATTGCACGATTCAAAGCGTCAGAATCCCGTGACATCCAGCGGATCGGAAGACTTGAGGAGATTCTCCTCGAAAATGGCTGCGTCGTGCGACGCCTGCTGGGCTATTTCGGCGAGGAGTTGGGGCAAGATTGTGGGCACTGTGATTGGTGCAAAGGTGAACGCCCAGAAGCAGGTCCGTCGCTGGAGCGTCCCGACCTGACAGAGCCGCAAACGGCCGTCATCCGCAAACTTGCGCAAGACGCACCTGCAGCACTCCAAAGCCCCAGGCAGCGGGCAAAGTTTCTGTGCGGCATCGCGTCTCCCGCGACTTCACGATCGCGACCTTCGCTGACGCGTGATCCGCGATTCGCAAGCCTGGAGGACGTCCCGTTCGCAGCGGTCCTGGCCGCGGCAGAATCCTGCGCCTAAGAGCGTTGAGCGCTCAGTTTCCGGATTAGGCCTGTCAGGAGGCATTTATCTAATTACGGTGATTGGGAGTCTGAAACG
The DNA here is from genome assembly GCA_003477185.1 of Lentisphaeria bacterium. Classification (GTDB taxonomy): domain Bacteria; phylum Verrucomicrobiota; class Lentisphaeria; order JABSQK01; family UBA12247; genus UBA12247. Next base: position 2,428 of record DMTJ01000482.1, on the reverse strand, counting down.
GACGCACCGGATGATCACGCGTAGGCTGGAGCTTGGAGAAAAGTATTCGCTGGCAAATGACGGAGACTTGGAATTCTTCTTCCTGGGAGTTGGTTCTGCGTTCGCGTCACGGCACAATTAACTGAACTTTTTGTTGGTGCAGGAAGATCACCATGTGCTGGTGGACTTTGCGATGACGGGGCCGCGGGCGCTGCGTGATGTCACCGGACTTGAGCCACCCGATATCGAAGTGGTGTTGCTGACGCACTCACACGCGGACCACGTCGGCGGTATTGAGAGTTTGGCTTTGATGAACCGCTATATAGGAATGCTCACGCTGGGCAAGAAAAAGCTCACGATTATCATTGATGAGAACTACCAACGGGTATTGTGGGATTATACCCTTCGTGGTGGCCTTGAGTGGAACTAGAAAGATGTGGGTACTGCTCAAGAGCTATCATTCAGCGACTTTTTCGAGGTGATCCCTCCGAGCAGGAAGAGAATGCAGCCGCGGGAAACGTATACCGTGCAGCATGGCCCATCGCATATCGAGTTGTTTCGTACCACGCACATTCCGGAGCAAAGCACCACCTGGGAGACCAGCCTTATTTCATGATGGATGTTTGTCAACGAGCAGGTCTTTATCTCCTGTGACACCAAGTTCGACCGCGCCCTGCTCGATTACTACGGGCCAAAAAGCAGCGTCATGTTTCATGGCGTGCAGTTTTTTCGCGGCTCGGTCCATGCACCGCTCGACGATCTCCGGGATTTGCCCGAGGAAATGACTCGCAAGATGTATCTGCTGCACTACAGCGATGACTGGGAGTTGCAGCAGATTGCCGAATTCGGCGGTTGGGCAGAGCAGGGGGCGTCTACCGTTTCTGAACTGCTACCCTGTTTCGGCCTGCTGGGCTTTTCACTGTAGGTCAATAATTTCGTGTGAGCCCATCGAGGATTATTCGCTCGGAATTTGGGGCTCTTCGGAGGCCTGACGGCAGGCAGTCTCGCGTGCCCAGGCTTCGCTGAGTGTCGCTGGCGCATCTAGACAGACAGGGCTTGTGGCGGTTGGGACTAGCTTGCCCTGGAGAACATCGAAAACAGCCTTTTGCGATTGTGTGTCGGAGGAGTAGGCGTTTATGAGGGTTGGAAGATGGGGGAAGTCGTGCCCGTGATAGGGGGAGCCATACGAAATCAGGACAACCCGCGGGTGTCGGCAACTCAGGAGACGACTCAGGGTGCGCATGTACATACCACCTGGACGAACGCGAGCGGTGCTGCGGGTTGGGCAGAAGAGCAGGTGGACCAGAATACAGTCGAAAGAATTCACGTCATCTTCACTGATCCAGAGATCGGCCTCGCCTGCGATCATGCGTGTTAGATCTGCTCCGCTGCTACGAAGACATTCGTCGATGGTAGCCAGAGAGCGGTTGGACGCACCCTTGACCTGAATGGACAGGATCTGGCGCCCGCGACCAAGTGTTATTGGCAGAATGCTGTCTCGATCGCGCACTACGGTGACCGCACGGCGAGAAATCGTACGTGCCGTCGCGGCATGGCGGGTGCGATCGTCGTCAGTTAGAGCGGGGCTTGGGGACGGCTGGTGAAGTTGAAGATGCTCCTTGAGAGCAAGGACTCGGCGGACTGATTCGTCGATTCGCTCCTCACTGAGGATGTGACGCTGAACTGCACGCTGGAGAAGTGGCAGATCGCGGCTGGGATTCGAGAATAGGAGCATGTCACAGCCAGCGTTGATGGCACCAGACAGAATCTCTACATGGCTGCCCTGGCTGGTGATTCCCCCCATGTCGACAGGCCCGGCTAGGATAAGCCCCTTGAAGCCGAGCTCACAGCGCAGGAGATCCAGCAGAATCCGGCTACTGAGCGTGGCTGGTGGTGCTCCGAGTTTTCGATTGGTGCCCGGATCGCAGGCGGGCAAGGCGATATGACCAGTCATGATTGTATGTACGCCAGCGTCGATTACGGCCTTAAAGATGCGGCCGCTGGTCGCATGCCAGGCATCCATGGAAAGCGGATTGGTGGTGGTGCAGACATGTTGGTCGCGGTCGTCAAACCCGTCGCCGGGGAAATGCCTGGCTGTGGCACAAAGGCCATTCTTTTGCATGCCTCTGATAAGGTTCTCAGCAAGGCGAATCACTCGCTCTGGGCAGTCGCCGAGCCCTCGGGTGTTTACCGCCGGGCTATGGGGATGAGCCTGCAGGTCGACGACTGGGGAAAAACTCCATGATATGCCATGGGCTCTTGCCTCGCGGGCCATGGACACTGCCTGTTTCAAGGCCAACTTTTCGTCGTTAACAGCTGCCAGAGCCAATGCGTCCGGAAACACGGTGGCACCCCGAATGATGCGGCCGGCACCATGCTCCATGTTGGCACCTATCAATGGCGGAACACCTTCGCGTTTCTGGAGCCAGGCAGTTGTGCGCAGCACGTC
>DMTJ01000463.1 GCA_003477185.1 Lentisphaeria bacterium | reverse complement strand
GACAACAAAGGTAGCTCGATCGAGCCGCCAGTCTGGGGTGTGATGTACGGCGCAGGAACCGTCACGCTCGTCACTGTCCTACGGCAACTCTTCGCTGGCTTTTGGTTTCACCCGATAGGGTTTTTGGTAGGGCCGAGTTGGATGCTCCAGGAGGCGTGGGGGAGCATTCTGCTCGCCTGGGTGCTGCGCTTCTCCGTGCTTAAGCTCGGCGGGGCGGCCACGGTGCGTGAAAAGCTTCTTCCCTTTGCCACTGGCATTTTTCTGGGCGGAACGGCTGCCTACTTCTGCTACGCGGTGACGGTTTCCTACTTGAAGTTTTTCGTGCCGGGCACGCCGAGCGTGTGGTGGAGTATTTGGGCCTTATGAGGGTGAAGTCAGAAATCCACGGAATCGCCGCGCGGGCAGCCGCCGCCTGTATGATGCTGTTGCTTGCAGTCGCAGTTGCCATCGTCTTCTACCGCATGTTCCCACCGGAACTCGAGGAAGCAGCAATTGTCCCGTCAGCCACCTACGACAGCGCGGCTATGGCCACCGCGCTCAAACCGACTGCCGTCGAGGAACAACAGGCCGAGATTGGGTCTGTCGGCTCGCGCTTCATGGGCCAGCCGGGCGCATACCGCATGGAACAACTGATCCGGGAGCAGTACCAGGCTGCCGGTTTAGAGGTTTACGAGCAGGACAATTACTGCGCCGTTCCTAACACCACAGAGCGCACTATCCAGGCGGCCGATGGCGCGCCGCTGCCAGACGTCGAGATTTATCCGTTTATGCCAAACGGCCTGCAGCCCATGAATTCACCAGCTGGCGGCCTCACTGGGACATTGCTGGTCCTTAGCGACGACGTCCTGAAATCCCGCAAGGAATTCGCCAGCTGCATCGGGCTCATCGATGCACGCGAGGATCAGGTACCGAGCAGCTTTGGATTTCTCTGGAGTCGCTACGCTCAACTTGGGCTGAAGGCCCTGATTGTGGCGCACCCGGACGGCCTCGAGCAGATCCCTTGGGACCGCGTCGCGGGCGGCGGAGAATGCATCGTTTCTGCCTTGCCCGTCAACTACGTGCGGCTGGCGGCCACCTCTGCGATCTTCGCCCATGCCGGGCGCTCAGTAACCTTGAACGTACGCACTGAGTTTGCCTCCACCAAGCATACCACGCTGGTCGGCGTCATGCGCGCGACTGCGAACTCCGCAGAGAGGCCGCCAGCGCTGCTGCTGAGCTGCGACTACGACGCCTGCTCAGTCCTGCCCGACCTTGCGCCAGGCACCATGCAAGCGGTCGGCCCCGCCCTGCATCTCCAGGCTCTGAAAGGTCTGCTTCCTTACCGCGAGCAACTGCACCGCGATGTAATTTTCGTCAGCTTTGGTGGCCAGGCCATGAGTCACGACGGCAAGTACAACCTGCTTCGGGTCATGGGGCCGAACGCCGGCGCTCTGGAAGAGGATGAGAATCCTGTATTGCGGGCGTTGGGCGGCAATGAATCAGCCTCCGAAGATGCCGCTGCGGTATCCGAAACCGGGCTTGAGAACGAGGCGCAGACCCTCGCCAACGACGCCTCGCTGGCGCTGCTTGCGGAGATCGCAAAAGCCCTTGACTCCCCTGGCATGTTTCTGGAACCAGACGCCACTCAGTCGGCGGTCAAGGCCCTGTCCGAGAAGGCTCGCACCCTCTTCGACGAGCAGATTGACTATGTCATGAATGCGCTGATTCTTGAGCTGTCTGAGCCAACGTTGCAGACCAAGATCGCCTTTGAGAAGTTGGCTGATGCGAGTATCGAGAGCCAGGAGTTCAAAGCCTACCAGGAAGCCAAGTCCCACTACGAGCGAGCCATGTCCGTGGCTGGGTTTGGCCTCAAACAGATCGTAGGCACAAAGCAGGATTTCATGGAGCAACGTCAGCTGAGTGCGCGCTGGCGCGGTCGCTTCAGCGAGCTACTGAGCTACCACGAGCGCCGCCAGGGCCAGCTGGTCCAAGACCGGGCCCTCATCGACCTGCTGGGTAGCTACAACGAGAAGGTGTTTATCCATCCGTACTTTGCCCCAGCATCCCAAGAAGAAACCCGTGAGCAGTTGACGATTCTGGCCGGGAACAACATCGACAACCAGCCTAAGATCTTCGACGGATTGTACGTCTGGGCCCAACAGAAACGCGGGCTGGCTGCCTCAGAACTGCAAATCGAGCCGAACGTGCAGGGCCGGGCGAACGACAACTTCTCACACATCATGGGCGCGCCCGGGCATTTCATTCTTGCGATGGGCCGATACGCTGGCTATGCCTTCTTCGCACCGATCAACTACAACCGCGGCCCCTCCTACCAAAAGTACATATTCCCTGTCGCGCTGCCGTTCATGTCCGAACTCGACAGTGTGGGCCACTCCCTGCACCTGACCGGTGAAGTGGTTCTCGCCCTCGCCATGGGCAGCAATCCCGGCGAGTTTAAGGGCCGCACCGCAGAAATCCCCGCTAATTCGGCAAACGTCAGTCTCGGCGGCAGCGTGTTGGTCTCCAATGTAGGCCAATCCATGGTGCCCAACTTCCCCCTAAGCGGGGCGCTGATAGCGGGCGCACGGTTGCCGAATGTCCCAATAAGAGCGGGCTACTACGATCACCCACTGTATCACGCAGACCCGTACGGAAACTACGCCCTGCCCTACCACGTCCTCGGCTTTGCCACCCATCATGTGAGTGGCTATGCGCCGCTCGCCGTCGGCTACGGTGAGGATGGGCTGATCCATTTCATGAAGGATGAAGGGCCGTCCGGGCAGCGACTATTCAAGTCCACCGGGATTGCCACTTGGGTCAAGGAAATCATGGAGTCGGTCACGATCGTCACCTTCCGGGCATCGCCTGTCACCCTGCTGGATTTGCTGAATCCGCAGACCATGCGCGAGTACTCCGGCGTGGAGTTCGTCGATAAGTTCGGCTTGGCGGCCTTGGATAAGACCTGCCGGTTTCCATTCTCCGGCACGCAGGACGGCATCCAGACGACCTTTGTCTCGCCGGACGAGACCGTCTATATCAAGCTGCTGTCCGGCACAGCCGACAACGAGTTTGCCAATGAAACCCGGGCCTTCATGCTGAACATTGAAGACGACTTCGTGCCCGATCCAGACCGCGAGATTGATGGTGCTGGCTACCTCGCCCAAGACAGTGAACTGATCAGCGATGTCGCCTTCGATGTGGCGCGTTCGATGGCCTCGTTGAACGGTCGACGGCTCGATCTGCTGGTGCATCATAACATGGCTGATGAACGAACGGTGGCCTATCAGAAGAAGGGTCAGGAGCTAAGCGACGCTAGTGAGAGCGGGGAGCTGCCATTGGCCGATGCTGTCCGCCAGGCGCGCGAATCCATCACCTACTCGATCCACAACCATCCAGTCCTGCGCGAGTCGATCTTCGAAGCCGTCCTCGGCATTCTCTGGTATCTAGGGCTGCTGGTGCCGTTTGTCTTCTTCTTCGAGAAACTGGTCTTCGGCTTTAGCGATATTCGCAAGCAACTCACCGCTCAGGCCGTGATTTTCCTAGTGGCCTATACGCTATTGAATATCCTGCATCCGGCGTTCTCGATGGTCCGCTCGTCGCTGATGATTTTGCTGGGCTTTATCATCATGATCATATCTGGCGGCGTGACGGTGCTGGCCTCCAGCAAGTTCAGTGAGAATCTGGAGGAGTTGAGCAAGCGTTCCGGCAAGGTCAAAGGCGCGGATGTGAAGATGATGAGCGCGATCGGCTCGGCCGTGATGTTGGGGCTCAATAACATGCACCGGCGTAAAGTCCGTACCGGCCTCACCTGCGCCACCCTGGTCCTGATGACCTTTGTCATGATCTGCTTCACGTCTGTGCAATCCGACCTCGTGGACAAGCAGATCTCCCTAGGCAAGGCCAACTACCAGGGTTTTCTGGTGAAGCAGGAGCGGTTCCGCGGCATGACAACCGGCGAGGTCTACGCGCTCAATGAAGAATACGGGCATGTCTACGACATCTGCCCACGCACCTTCCTGATCGGGAGCATCGACTGGGAGAGCAATTACGAAAATCCGAAGATTGAGGCAGTCTTCACGTCCGATCAAGGGGCTCGGCGCGCGGTGGAATTCTCCTCAATTCTGACCTTCAACGATCGCGATCCGATTCGTGATCAGCTCCGCTTCATCGGTAGGAAGGCCTGGTTCACGGCGGAGGACTGCATCTTCTCCGACTCGCCAGCACCAGTGATAATCCCCGATGCTGCGGCAGAAGAGTTGGGCATTTCCCCAGCTGATATCGAAGCCGGACGCGCAACTGTGACGATCGAATCACAGGTGCACCCCGTGGTTGCGATCTTCGCAGCAGAATCCTTGGACAACCTGCGCGACCTCGACGGTCAGGACCTGCTGCCTTTCGATATCGACGCCTTGGAAACCGTCAGCCTGGACAACGTTACCTGGCAGGTGTTAGCCGATCTAGATGCGCCTCGCCTCCCAGCCAGCCACATCATCATTTTTCCGATAGACCGCGATCCACCTTCCTGCCAAGGCATGTACAGCAAGAAGATCATTTCATCGATCGCAGTTTCCATGCCCGGCCTGCAATTCGCGGATGCCCGCGAGCGGATCGAAACCTACATGGAGCGAAGCGCCCGCGCCGTCTATTACGGCCTGGATGGAATCGCCTACCTTGGTAAGCGGACGCGTGAGGCCAGCCTTGCCGGACTGCTCGACATGCTTGTGCCACTGCTCATGACCGGCCTGGTGGTCCTGAATACGCTCAAGGGCTCCGTCTATGAGCGACGGGAGGAGATTTACGTCTACAACGCCATCGGAATTGCCCCGCGCTACGTCTTCTTCATGTTCTTCGCCGAGGCCGTCGTCTATTCGGTGGTCGGTGCAGTGCTCGGCTACCTCCTCAGCCAAGGCGTCGGCCGCATCCTGACCGAGATGGAGCTAACCGGCGGACTAAATATGACCTTTACCTCAGTGACTACGATCTACGCCTCAATCGCAGTGGCTGCATCCACCATTTTCTCGACCATTTTTCCGGCGCGCACGGCCATGGAGATCGCCAGCCCGGCCGACGATGCTGGCTGGAAGCTGCCGGAGCCTAAGGAGGACGTGCTCAGCTTCGACCTTCCGTTCACCTTCACGCATCGCGATCGCATCGCCGTGCTCGCTTTCTTCCATCGTTATATGGAGAATCACGGCGAGGGAAGCTCAGGCCGTTTCTTCGCTGGGCCTCCGGAAATGGGACTGGCCGACGAGCTTGACGCCCTAGCTGAGCAAGCGTATGTCCCACAGATTGCCACCACCATCTGGCTCAAGCCTTACGACCTTAGTGTTTCCCAGCGCATGTTGATCTCGCTGCCTACCGATGCGGCAACAGGCGAGTTCATCGCCCACATCGCACTGGTCCGCCAGTCTGGCAGCAGCGAGTCGTGGCTGCGCCTCAATCATGGCTTCGTGACCCAGCTGCGCAAGCACTTCCTCCACTGGCGTGCTGTGAGCGAGGAAGACCGCAGCGAGATGTTTACCGAGGCCAGTGAGCTCATGGCACAAAAACTCCTGAACCAGGAGGGCACCGCCCACCATGGCTGAGAAACCCGTAGACAAAGAGGTAGAGCTCTACCGCTCCTTACTCGAAACTCCCACTGAGTTCAAGGATGGCTTCGGCTGGTCCACCGTAGTGGGCATCATCTTTTGCGGCCTCGTGATGATGCCTGGCGGCATCTACCTGGGACTGATGACCGGCCAGGGCATTGGCTCAGCGGCCTCGTGGGTGACCGTGATTCTGTTCATGGAGATTGCTCGCCGCGCCATGAAACCGATGTCCAAACAGCACCTGGTCGTGTTGCTGCATGCTGCCAGCGTGATGATGATGGGCCACGTGCTCTTTCCAGGTGGGCCAATGGGCGAAATGGTCTATCGCGCCTACTTGGCTGGGAGTGATGCGGCGCGCGATGCCGGCATGTATAACGCCTTCCCGACTTGGTTCGTCCCGTCGCCCGACAGCCCCGCCATTCTCAATCGTGACCTCTTTCACGTCGATTGGTTCGTGCCCATTGCAATCATTGTTTTCCTCACCGTCGTCACCCTGATCAAGCGCTATGCACTAGGCTACGTCTTCTTCCGGCTGACCTCTGACATCGAGCAACTGCCCTTCCCCCTCGCACCCATTGCCGCTCAGGGTGCCATGGCCCTCGCGGAGAGCGATGGCGTCGAAGACGGGCCGGAGCAGACCAACGGCGAGGCCACAGGCGATGATGATGCAGAGGGTGCCGTCCCCGACAAGCCAGCCAAGCGACAGAAAAGCACGCGCGCCCGCATCTTCTCGCTGGGCGTGACCATTGGCCTGGCCTTCGGCTTCATCCAAGTCGGCATCCCGGCCATATCCGGCTTGTTCTTGAGCAAGCCATTCTTTCTGGTCCCGCAACCATTCGTCGACACCACGACCATGACCGAGACGCTCCTGCCTGCCACACCGACAGGCGTGGTCATGGATCTTGGCATCGTCTTTCTCGGCTTCGTTCTGCCGTTCTGGTCTGTCATTGGCACCTTTATCGCTATTCTGCTCACGGCGATTATGAACCCATTGCTCCACGTCACTGGCTACCTGCCAACTTGGCGCCCGGGCATGGACACCGTCAATACCACCTTCGCCAATTCCATGGACTTCTGGATGAGCTTCGGCATTGGCTCCGGGCTGGGGATTGCCGCCGTCTGCCTGATCGCCTCGATCCGAGATGCAGCCGGAAAAATGCGCGAAATTCGCAAGCACAAGAAACAGCAAGACAAGCGTGTGGACCTGTGGGCGCCGCCCAATGGCGAACGCGGTGACTGCCCGCTCTGGATTGCCATCGTCGCCTACATCATCTCCTCAGCCTCGGTCGTCATCCTCTGTTACGTAGTCTTGCCTAAGTCCTTCAGTATCCTGGCGTTTCTGTTGATCTTTGCCTTTATCTACAGCCCTCTGCTCTCCTACGTCAACGCCCGGCTCCTAGGAATTTCCGGCCAGTCCGTCGACATTCCCTTCGTGCGCGAGACCTTCTTTCTGCTCTCTGGCGCCAAAGGTGTAGACATTTGGCTGGCACCAGTACCGATCGAGAACTTTGGTCCTATGACCCAGTCATTTCGGATTAACGAACTCACCGGTGTCCGCTTTGGGTCGCTGCTTAAAACCGACCTCGTGGCCCTACCGGTTCTCCTTGTCCTGTCCCTCTTCCTCTGGGGCTTCATCTGGAAGGCCAACCCAATTCCTTCCGATGTCTTCCCTGCGGCCCAGATCAACTGGGAATTGCAGGCCAAGAACCAAGTGCTGTTGTTCTCCTCCACCCATATCGTCCCCGGAGAGGACCCGAATGAGAAGAGCATCACCAACAGCGAATTTTGGAAAAAAGCTGTACATCCCGAAGTAATCGGAGCTGGCTTTGTCGGCTGCGTAATCCTCTACGGTGCGCTCTCCGCCTTCAACCTGCCGATCATGCTGATCTACGGCATGGTCCGAGGCTTTGGGGCCTTGCCGCATACCATGGTGCTCGAAGTCTTGGGGGCACTCCTTGGCCGGTACTGGTTTCAGAAGAAGTACGGCCAGACCAACTTCCTCAAACAGGCCCCTGCCCTCATGGCCGGCTACTTTACCGGCGTCGGCCTCATCAGTATGTTTACCATCGCCATGCAACTGATGAAGAACGCCATCTCGGGCGCACCGTTTTGACCAAACCGGATGTGGCTGTTCCGGCAAAAAACCCGTTCGAGGCCGTTCCCTGTCACAACCCGATGGCGGAGGTTCTGCTGGATCAGAACAACTGCTGCCAGATTCGCATGCCAGTGCAGCGCGGTTCCGGCTTTGGTGCCAAACTCATCCGCAAGTTTCGCCTCTATCGTAACATTCGTGTAAACCTCGATGCTCACGGCAGCTTCTTCTGGAGCCAGGTGGACGGCAAACGTGACCTGCGTAGCATTGAGCAGAAGCTTCGTACGGAGTTCTCACTGACGGTCGATCAAAGCAGGCACGCCACCCTGCAGTTCACCAAAATGCTGATGCTCCGTCACCTCATCCAACTCCAGGTAGAGCAACCGGTGGCGAAGACTGACGGTAAGTAAACGCTCTTCCGAGAGCCTGTCGGCCTGCACGGTCTCACTACTGGTGCAGAAACTCCCCGACGGGAATCAAATACGAGAAGAAGTCGCTTTCCTTAATTCCAGGGGCTAACTCGCCGTGATAGATCAGCACGGGACGAATGGACCTGCCAGCCATTCCTAGCATACGTTTGATCTTCTGCCGTAGTTCGGCGATCACCAAATTCTCGATCTTACCGCGAAACTTGATCTCGCAGACATAGACAACACTGTTGCGGGTATGGATAAGCAGGTCGACCTGACAAGCATCGTGACGCTTGGTCTGGTGCTGCCGATACGGCGAGGCGCTGATGATGCTTTCAGGCGCGATGTCAAGACGGCGGATCAAGGCCGTGAGGTTGTTGAGAATGAGATTCTCAAGCTGAAGTCCGATGATCGTATCCCAGCGGTGCAGGTTTTCGAGATGGACGTCCCGGTAGAGGCCCTGGGCTATCT
>DMTJ01000462.1 GCA_003477185.1 Lentisphaeria bacterium | reverse complement strand
CCTTTGTTGTCGGACTTTGGGGCTTCGGTCACGGCTACCGGAGCCGCGAGCTTGTCCGTATCCTTGATGTACGTACCATAACTACGGAACCAATGGGCCTTGTTTTCTTTTGAGGCGCTGCTCATGCCGGTGGTGTAGGAGTTCGACAGCACAAACCAGCCACCGATTAGCCAGGCGCCACACAGCCCGAGCACAAACACATAGAGCATTTGCCGCGGCACGACTTTGGCGCGCCGCCCCAGTTCAATGATCTCCAGTTGTAGGCCCGGAAGCAGCAGAAACGAGCGAATCACGAACAGCTCGGTGACGATGGCGATGAAGATAAAGCCGCCAGGAATGATGAGCGGAGCACCGCCGAACATTGGCACCAAGGCCATCACGCCCCACGGAAAGTAGGTGCTGAACGGAACGCCACATTCGGCCCGAAGCTTTGCAGCTACGAAGGCGATGAGCAGCATCACCGTGTAAAATACCAGCATGCCCGTCACGCCAATGCCCGCCCAAGAAGCCCAAGCCGCGACACCGAAATAGCAGGCAAAGAGACTCAATATGCAAGTCCGGTAGCTCATGACTTCCTGCTCCTCGCCCTCCTTGCGTCCTCCTTGCCAGGCGCGTTTGAGCACGGTCCAGAGATACTTGCGGGTGAAAAACAGGACGACGAGGGCATATACCAAATAGGAGCCGTTCATTTGGTCGCTCTGGAACGGATAGCCCGCGGTGGAGGACAGCCCATAGGCATGGCCGAACCAGTATTGGGCACGGAACAGGAAAAAGCCCAGCACTAGCGTCATGAGCACGTTGAGCTCCATAAACAACGCCAGCGCCAGGAAAATGGAGCAGACTTTGAAGTTCACGCTGCCCCACATCTCGCCCCACGATGGATCGCTGAAGTAGGGGCTGATCGGGACGTTGATGCTGAGGTTGGGCACGCTCGAGTTATAGGCGGCCCAGATTTTCATCAGGCACCAGAATAAGGTCACGCCAAAGCCGGTCCACATCAGCTGGTTGGTCCAGATCGAAGAGAACGGCTTGGCTGGCTGGCCAGCCACATCCGAGGGCTCATCGAGCCCGAGCAGGCGAATCGGAATCTGCGCGGTTGGCAGGGGATAACGCTCGTTTTCCAGCCATTGCTTGCGCATGATTACAGCGATCGCGAAGGTCCCCGCCAGCAGTAGAGCAATAAAACTGAACCAGAAAATGACCGGGTTGACCCACTCGCGAATTGGGATCGAGCCTGTCATCACCAGCTTGAGTCCAGCCAGACTGAGCATCGAATCCGGCTTGACCAGGACCCGACCACGAAGCTTGGGCGGCATCGCCTCGAAGGTTTCGCTGGAAACCAAGGTGCGTCCGTCGTAAAGCTCCGTAATGGCAGACACATTCACCAGCGACAGATCCGCAAAAGCTACGCGGCCAGCGCCCACCAGGCCCAACTCGATATAGGCGGTCTGCTTGACGCGCGCTGCAAATTTCATGCCATATCTGCCTTTGCGCAGGAAGCCATCCGGGTGCAAAAAGCCAGGTGCGGCCACTTCCCTTGAGGTAAACACTTCGTCCGCGAAGTCGCCTTCGTCATCGTAGAAAATGCGACAGTAGTAGTAGGACTCCGGCGCGAGGTTCTCTGCGCGAGCCAGCACTGTGAGGAGATAGGGCTCTTCCAAGAGCAGATTCACCGCTTCTGCCTTAAACACCGGTACGGAGATGCGGACGATTGCCGTTCCTTCAGTCTGCTCGTTATGCAGCACCGGGACCGAGGCCCGCTCGTCAGCGTTAACCTCGTACTCTTCCCAAGACGCGTGGCCCGTCATGGCAGCTGGCGTCAGCGCATCGGCGAGGATATTCTCGCCGTGCGGCCACATCTTGTCGCTGAGCCCGTCCAGTCGCTCCATGTTGGAGGATTGCGGGATCGTGACCATGGCTCCTATGGCGTACCTCCAGAAGCCCTCGGTCATAATCGGCGGCGCCACGAGCAGCGCGCAGAGCACGCAGACCAGCTCAGCGCGGGTGTAGAGCTGCCGCTTAGTAAGATAGCAAATGCCACCGCAGAGCAAAATCAGAGGGATCATGACCATGACCGGGCGCAGAGGCAGGCCGAACAAGCCGCCGATCATGAACGATGCACCGGCATGGACATTGCCGATCTGGATCATGAATCCGATTAGCAGCAGCCCGCACAGAATCGTAGTTACGGAGAGCAGAGTGACTCCGGGGACGAAGGGCTTGGCAGGGGCTGTTGGTTGCGTGGGCTCTTGAGGCATGGGTCAGTCGCTGGGTGGGAGTGGCTACGAGCGGATAGACGCGAGCAATGTAGCTGGTCGCGTAGGGAATGATGACGGAAATTATCAGATATTCGCCAGCTAGAACAGGTCGACTGCTTCCCGGGGTAGCCAGCAAGCGGAGCCGTCAGTCAGGGCTACCCGCAACCAGAGACCCCGGGTCTCCTCGATTGCGAACTCCGCACCGGAAGACAGCGGGGTTAGAAAGGCAGACTCGTAACCATAGCCATCTCCCTTGCGGCCTTCGACTGAGCGCACGATGACCACGCCTTCGTTGGCATTGTCCCGGTCGAGCAGCGTGTGGAGTAGGGAGCCGCTTAATAGCAGAATTAGTAAGCCAGCGGCGATGATCGGGCCGCGGGGCAGCTGCCCTCCTTGCCATTGCCGGCGGAGTAAAAGCCCCCAGCCCAGCAAGTACAACGTAGCCAAAATTCCCAGACGCAGGCCCCAATGCTGGTGATGCCAGCCCATTAGCCGATGCAACAATCCGGCCGCCCCGGACGTGCGTTCTACGGTACCAGCTTGGCTGCGAACCTGGGCCAGGTTATCGGCGAGAAACGGGTTCCCCGGCAGGTCGCGCGCCGCGCGGCGATAGCAGGCGATGGCCGGACCGGGCTGCCCAGACAGGGCAAAGGCGTTGCCAGCGTTGTACAGCGCGACGCCTCGCTCAGGACCGGCGGGCGTGACTGCGGACAGATAGTCCAGCGCAGCTGTCTCGTACAAGGCTCGCCCGCGAGCAAGATCTGTGGCCATTGCCTCGCGAGCCTGCGCGAACCGCTCGTCGGCGGAGGCCAGGTTGGCCTTGGCCGTGATGCCAGCGAACAGGAGGGCGGTCAGCATGCTAAGAGTGAGTCGCTTCATGCGGACCACTCCCGGTCCAGGCGTCTGAACTCGCTTCGAAGCTTAGTTATGGAAAGCGATGGCTCAGCGGCGCGTGATTCGGGGCCAAATCTTGCGATGTCCGCATCATGGTAAATCTGGCGCAGCATCCCGCACAGGGACTCACCGGGAATGATGCCTCGCGCTTGCAAGCCACGCTCGATGTCGGCGCAGGTTAGCGCGCCCGGAAGGCCGCCGAAGTAGGCAGAGAAATAGGTCCCCACAGCTTGCCGCAGGTAGCAGTCACGTTCGGAGCTGGGGAGGCGCTTCAGGGCGAGCCTTAGCACCTTCAGAGCCGTGGCTCGGCGAGCGGCCTCGGGATCGGTCTTGCGCAGGAGTGCCAGACGTGCTGGGCTGCGGCTCAGCAGAAAGGCCAACAGCGGTAGCAGCAGCCAGACAGGCAGCAAGAACAGCAACAGGCGCGCGCCGTGGGCGCGCCAGCCAGCGTCTGCCGGGCGGAGATTATGCCACAGCCCCGCTTCGTTGCGTTCGCGGGCAGCTGCTGTTTCGCCGGGGATCTCCAATGCATGTCGGTCACCATCAGGCAGCACCACGATCGAAATGGGCTCGCTGCCAATCTCCCGGTACTGCTGCTGGTCGGGATCAAAAATCGACAGCGAAACCGCGGGCAGCTGCGTCACGGCAGTGCGCCGCGGCACAGCCAGGAAGCGCCAGACACGAGCCCCTTCAGAGATCCGGCCGTGGCCAATCTCTTCGGGCACGATGAAGTCGGTTGCGAAGTCCGCAATTCTGGTCAGCGGTGGCAGCTGCAGCGCTTCTGGATGCGGATGGTTTGTAAGCGAGAGGATGACTTCCACCGGATCGCCTAAGGTCAGACGCTGCTCAGTCACGGAGAGGTCCAGTGCGCACGGGCCGAGGACGCCGCTGAAGCCCACCGGCCGTCCCTCACCTGGGACCGGAGCGACCTTGAGCGATATTGGCGTACTGCGGGCACTGAGGCGGCTGTAATTTTGGTTGGCATCGACCGCATGAAAAAAGTCATTGTCGAAGTAGCTGGGATAGGCACCGGCTTGTTTATGACGGCCCTGGATATGCGAGCAGAGCAAGCGCACTGGGGGGATGGAGATCGTGCCGTGACGCAGCGGAATGAGTAGCCGCTTGAAGGTGATGGCTTGGAACGGCTTGTCGTCGAGGGTGCAGGCTCGCACCCGGGCAATGATGCGTTGGCCCTCCACGGGAAGGCCGATCGTGTTCTTGCCGGAGAGCCCGCGCTCCGACTCGGGAATCAGCACCCGCCAGGCAGGATCGGAGAGGATTGGCGCCGAGATATACAAGGCCCGAATGTTGCCCAGTGGCAAGGCGCTGTACCAGGTGCAAGACAAAACCAGCGCCTGGCCAGCAAAGCACTCCGTGCGATCGACTGCCACTTCCAGCTTGAGCTCGTCGCTGCTGATCGCAGAAAGCACGCGAATGGCTTCGGGCTCACTGATGTGCAACTCGGCCTCGATCCGGATTTGCACGACCGGCAGAGGCAGCACGCCATCGCGCGTGGGAATGAGGCGATAGCGATACAAGAAAAGCTTGCTCTCGCCCTGGCTGGCCATGGTCTCGCCGATGAACTGAATGAAGAAGTCCGCACTAGCCGAAACCTCGGGCGCTTCCGGCGGCTGTTTGGCCAACGCGGTGACGCGTAGCTCAAAGCCTTGCCCTTCATAGAAGGACTCAGCGGCTGCTGTGACCTGCAGGGGGGATTCTTCTTGCTGCTCTTCAGCGCGCAGGCTGAAAAGCAAGGTCATGATCAACAAAAATCGAGAAGTTATCACCAATTTTTCTCCACATTACCACTTTGCGCTGCGTGTTTTTTGGCGCGCTCCTGACTATTCTCACGTTCTGCATCCAGCAAATCTTGGACTGAGTAATCGGGGGTAGGCAG
>DMTJ01000027.1 GCA_003477185.1 Lentisphaeria bacterium | reverse complement strand
AAGCAACTTCAGGACAGCCGAGCCCGCGATACGCTGCTCGCGTATCAAACAGCATTCGGCAAAAAACTGCGCCCTTCCGAGGACTTTATGGAAGGCGAGGGCGACTTCTCGGAACAGTCAGAGCACTGAAGGGCGTCTCCATAGCCAAAATAGCACGCAGTCAAACCGCACGTCCTCGAGCAGAGTCGAGAACGTGCGGCCGATCGGCGAGTCAGCCCAGAACGGACTTGACGGTCGAGCCGATGTCAGCGGGCGACTCCGCGACCGAGATGCCACACTCGCGCATGATCTGCATCTTTGCCGCTGCGGATTCATCCGCACCGGAAACGATGGCGCCAGCATGGCCCATGCGCCGTCCGGCAGGGGCAGTGCGGCCGGCGATGAAACCGATCACCGGGGTGTCGATGCTGTCTCGCACATGTTGCGCTGCTTCGATTTCCATCTGGCCACCGATCTCGCCAATCATGACGACAGCGTCGGTATCGGGATCTTGGTCGAACATGTCCAGCAGTTCGATCATGGTGGTCCCGATGATGGGATCACCGCCAATTCCAATGCAAGTGGACTGCCCGTAGCCTTCGCAGCAAAGCTGATGGACAGCCTCATAGGTCAGGGTGCCGGACTTGGAGATGACGCCGACGCGACCTTTCTTAGCGATGTGCCCTGGCATGATCCCACACTTGGCCTGGCCAGGGGTGAGTAGGCCGGGACAATTTGGGCCAATCAGCCGCGCACCACGAGCGCGAACGAACGGAGCGGCGATGGCCATGTCAGCCACGGGAATTCCTTCGGTGATGCAGACGATCAGCTCGATCCCCGCAGCCGCTGCTTCCATCACGGCATCTGCCGCGAATGGGGCGGGGACGAAGATTAAGCTGACGTTTGCGCCAGTTGCGTCGCGCGCTTGGGCGCAGCTGTTGAATACCGGAACATTGCTGTCGAGTGCGGTCCGACCACCCTTGCCTGGGGTAACGCCGCCGACGACGTTGCCGCCGTACTCGTGACATTGGTTCCCATGAAAGGTGCCTTCCGCACCAGTGATGCCCTGAACGATGATACGCGAGGATGCGTCTAGTAGAATTGCCATTTGTATGTTCCTCGTACGTGGATTAGCGGGACGCAGCGGCGACAACTTTGGTCGCTGCTTCGTCCAGTGAGTCGGCTGGCTCGATGGCCACACCGGATTCGTCGAGAATCTTGCGTGCTTCTTCCGCGTTGGTGCCCGCCAGACGGACCACCACAGGGACCTTCAAGTCCAACTCGCGCACTGCAGCAATGATTCCATTGGCGATGCGATCACAGCGGACGATGCCGCCGAATACATTCACCAGCACCGCTTTTACGGCCGGATCGGAAAGGATAATGCGGAAGCCATTTTTGACGGTTTCCACGTTCGCAGCACCACCGACATCCAAAAAGTTAGCCGGGTCGCCGCCCTTCAACTTGATGATGTCCATCGTGCCCATTGCCAGTCCCGCACCGTTCACCATGCAGCCGACGCTACCATCGAGCTTGATGTAGTTCAGGTTGGACTTGGAGGCTTCCACCTCTGTCGGGTCTTCTTCGGCCGTGTCGCGCATCGCGGCAATCGCCTTCTGGCGGTACAGCGCGCTGTCGTCGAAATCAAACTTGGCATCCAGCGCGTTGATGTGACCGTCATCGGTCAAGACCAGCGGATTGATTTCCATGAGCGATGCGTCGGTCGACACAAAGGTCTGGTAGAGGCCAGCGACAATCTTGCAGGTTTCCTTGAAGGCCTGGCCAGTCAATTCCAGGGCATAGCCGACTTCGCGGCACTGAAAGGGCTGAATGCCGTAGGTGGGGTCTACCCAAATCTTACGGATCTTCTCGGGAGTGCTGTGAGCGACTTCCTCGATGTCCATGCCGCCTTCGGTCGAGACGATGATCACGATCTGTCCGCAGCTGCGGTCCAGTGTGAAGGCGAGGTAGTACTCACTGGCAATGTCCAGGGCTTCGGCGACTAGGATCTTGCGAACCTTCTGGCCAGCGGGACCGGTCTGGGGGGTGACCAGCTGCATGCCAAGAATGCGATTTGCTTCCTCCCGGGCACCTTCGACTGTGGGGCAGAACTTTACGCCGCCGCCTTTGCCGCGACCACCGGCGTGGATCTGAGCCTTGATGACCACGGCCTCGGTGTTGTACTCGCTGCGCACGCGATCGATGGCTTCATTGATCTGTGCCGGGTCGTCGACCACCACGCCAGTCTGCGCGGGGATCCCATTCGCGATCAGTAGTTCTTTTGCTTGATACTCGTGAATCTTCACGGTGTTTCCTCTGTTGAGATGATGTCGTTATCAGTTTGAAAAAACAAAAAGGCGCGAGCCCCCGCCACTGTCCGGGTGGTGGGTGCTCGCGCCTCTCCTTATACCTAGGCTTTCGCTCAGGAAAGTCTGCGTGTACGATCAGCGAATTGCTTCATGATCGTGGCCTTCAAGTCAGAAGTAACCGGCGCGTAGCGCTTGAACTCCATCGTGAACTGCGCTTTGCCCTGAGTCAGGCTGCGCAGGTCACCGACGTAGCCGAACATCTCGGACAGCGGAACATCTGCCTCGACGATCGAATCGGATTCGCGTTCGCTGGTCTGCGTGATCATGCCGCGGCGTGAGCTGAGGTTACCAATCACGGAACCTTGGAACTCAGTCGGGGTTTCGATCTCAACAGCCATCAGCGGCTCAAGGATGGTCGGCCCAGCCCTCTCATACGCTTCGCGGAATGCACCACGTGCTGCGCTTTGAAAGGCCATGTCACTGGAGTCAACGGCATGGAAGGCACCGTCGTTCAGCACCATCTTGACATTTACGATCGGGAAGCCGATGAGCGTACCTTCGCCCATGCAGCCTTGGAACCCCTTGTCTACACTTGGGATGTACTCGCGCGGAATGTTACCGCCCTTGACGTTGTCTTCGAAGACGTAGTTTTCTTCGATTTCTTCGTCTGTCTGCGGTTCCATCGAGCCCGAGACACGAGCGTACTGGCCGGAACCACCAGTCTGCTTTTTGTGCGTGTAGTCGAAGGCTGCCTTGTTGATGATGGTTTCACGATAGGCAACTTGCGGTGCACCAGTCGTTACTTCCGCCTCATACTCGCGCTTGAGGCGTTCCACGTACACTTCAAGATGAAGCTCACCCATGCCGGAGATGACCGTTTCGCCTGACTCGTCATCGAAGGCGACGCGAAAGGTCGGGTCTTCCTTCATGAAGCGGTTCAGGCCCTTGGACAGGTTCTTCTGCGACTTCTGGTCGACTGGAGCAATGGTCATGTCGATCACTGGGTTCGGCACGTGCATCGACGTCATGTTGTAGCTGAGCGTACCGTCGGTAAACGTGGTGCCTGTCGCACAGTCGATCCCAAACAAAGCGACGATATCACCTGCATGTGCTTCGTCGATATCTTCCGTCTTGTTCGAGTGCATGCGGATCAAGCGGCCCACGTTGTACTTACGTCCATTGGACTGATTGTAGATCTGCGAGCCCTTACTCAGACTACCTTGATAGACGCGCATGTAGTTCAGCTGGCCGTACTGGCCGTCTTCGAGCTTGAACACGTAGGAGACCAGCGGCAGGCTGGCGTCGGATTCCAGGGTCACGGGCGCTTCGTCGTTCTCCAAGTCCAGCGCGACATTCGGAACATCGTAAGGATTCGGCAGATAAGCAGTCACAGCATCCAGCAGCGTCTGTACACCCACGTTCTTGTAGGCAGAGCCCATGAACACTGGTGTCATCTCCTGAGCCAGTGTCGCCTTGCGAACGGCCGCGTAGATCAGCTCGGCTGGGACGTCTGCGCCTTCGAGATGCAGCTCCATGATTTCATCGCTGAAGTCGGAGCAGGCATCGAGAAGCATCTCGCGACGTTCTTCGACCGTGTCTGCGAGATTCTCGGGAATGGCGACCTCAATGACGTTCTCGCCTTTCTCGCCTTCGAACTCAAAGGCTTTCATCTCGACCAGATCGATGATCCCCTTGTGGGCATCTTCGACGCCAATCGGCACCTGCATGGCCACTGCGTTTGTCCGCAGCATTTCTTTTAGCTGGCGAACCACCCGAAACGGATCTGCGCCGGAACGGTCCAGTTTATTCACGAAAGCGATGCGCGGGACATTATAGCGCCGCATTTGGCGGTCGACGGTGATTGTCTGTGACTGCACGCCACTGACAGAGCAGAGCACCAAGATCGCGCCGTCGAGCACACGCAGGGAGCGTTCGACTTCGATCGTAAAGTCCACATGTCCCGGGGTGTCGATGATGTTAATCGTGGTATCCTTCCATTCCGCACGTGTACATGCAGAGCAGATCGTGATACCTTTCTCACGCTCGAGGTCCATATGATCCATCGTTGCGCCGACACCGTCTTTGCCGCGCACTTCGTGAATCTCATGGATGCGGCCGGTATAATAAAGAATGCGTTCGGTAAGTGTGGTTTTACCGGAGTCGATATGCGCGCTAATTCCGATATTGCGTACATTGTCAAAAGGTCTGGAAGACATGGGCTACCCCTGCTGAAACACGTCGTGTTCTAGGCACGCTCGTTCTCAACTAAGAAAACCAGCGTGCGCGAAAAGGGCGGTACATTCCGGAGTTCCGCGATTCTGTCAACCTCCGAGTCGGGGCGGGGCGGAGCTCATAGATGGCCCATCAGCCCTCGAAACCGGTGCGCAGCGGCGGGGCGTGCGCGCGGGACGGGTGTATAGTGCACGCGCAACACAGAACTAGCGATCAGGACAACACAGAGACCCATGGGAAAGACGATATTGTTTCTCGCCGATGGCATGGCCGACGATGCTCTGCCGGAACTGGGTGGAAAAACCCCCGTGCAGCACGCTCACACCCCCAACATGGACCGGATTGCACGGGATGGAGCCAGCGGCACGTTTCTGACCCTGCCTGCAGGATTTCCTACCTCGTCGGATGTCGCGAACATGTCTGTGCTGGGCTATGACCTCGCGAAGTTCTACTGCGGCCGCGGCCCGCTCGAGGCCATGAGCCAAGAAATTGATCTAGCGCCTGATGATGTCGCCTTTCGTTGTAACCTGATCTATGCAGACGGCGACACATTAGTGGATTACAGCGGTGGCCATATTGAGCACGATGATGCCGAGCAAATCATGCACGACTTGGCAGAGGCCTTCAATTCCCAGGAGCTATCGTTCTTCCCAGGCGTCAGCTACCGAAATCTGCTGATCCTGCACGGCTCACAATTCTGTGATCGTGTGACCTACGAGAAGCCCGATGCATCCCAAGGTATGCACATCCCTGACTTGTTGATCAAGCCCGCAGATGACTCTAAAGAAGCCCGCCATACCGCTGATTTCGTGAACCGGCTGCAGGCGCGGTCCCGCGCGTTTCTGGAAGAGCACCCGATCAATGCCGCCCGCAAAGAACCTGCGAATATGATCTGGCCTTGGAGCCCGGGAAAGCGTCCGCGCATGACCCCGTTTAAGCAGAAGTACGGCGCTAGCGGTGCCGTCATCAGCGCGGTCGATGTAATCTTCGGCTTAGGGCGCTGTGCGGGCATGGACATCATTCGGGTCGAAGGAGCCACCGGCTTTGTCGATACGAACTATGAAGGAAAGGCAGACGCCGCCGTGGATGCCCTGCGCACGCACGACTTCGTCTATCTGCATGTCGAGGCTATCGACGAATGCGGTCACATGGGCGACCTCAAACTCAAGCTTCAGGCCATTGAGGATATCGACCGGCGCTTGATGGGGCGCGTCATGGAGCAGCTCGAAGGCCAGGACATCACCTACCTGATCCTCCCCGATCACCCAGTCCCGGTTCATCAGCGCATCCACACGCGCGATCCCGTGCCAGTCTCCATCTCTGGCCCCGGCATTAGCTCTGACGGGTGTACCTTCTACAGCGAGATCGACGCACCGAATGGATCACTTGGCCTGATGAAAGGCGACGAACTGATGAAGCTCGCCGTTCGCGGAACGGTCGCCGACTGATCCCACACTGGCGGATCAGGAACACGGTGACAGCGCAGCGATTGCAGGCAGAGTGCTGACATGGCAGACCTGATCGAAGAGCTCACGCGTGTGATTCAAGGCGATGTCCTTTCGGACACCGTCAGTCTCGGCGTGTATGCCACCGACGCCAGCGTCTACGAAGAAATGCCGCGCGTGGTCGTCGTGCCACGCGCCGAGAATGATGTCCGGCAGGCGGTTGCGATCTCCGCAAGCCATGGCGCCACCATCCTGCCGCGAGGCGGCGGGACCAGCCTTGCAGGGCAAGCCAGCGGCCCGTCCTTGATTCTGGATTTCTCCAAGTACATGGACCGGCTGGTGGCGTTGGATGTCAGCGATCGGCGCGCGCGCGTGCAGCCTGGCATGGTTCGTGACGTCCTGAACGAAAAACTGCTCGAGCATCGTCTGCATTTCGGGCCAGACCCGGCGACCTCCAGCCGCGCTAATTTTGGCGGCATGATCGGCAATAACTCCTCCGGGACCCGCAGCATTCTCTATGGCAAGACCGTCGACCATGTCGTCGCCTTGAAAGTGCTGCTGGTCGACGGGACCATCGTCGAGTTTACCGAGCAGGACGCAGGTGGCGTGGCAGCCAAGGTCGTTGCCGGAGGCCGCGAAGGCGAACTATACGCGGGCATGAAGGCCTTGATCGAAGCACAACGTGACGAGATCATCGCGCGTTTCCCTAAGGTGATGCGCCGCGTCGGTGGGTATAATCTGGATGAGCTGCTCGATGGCAACTGCGTAAATCTCGCCAAGTTGATTTGCGGCAGCGAAGGCACCCTCGGTGTGATTCTGGAAGCCACCGTTTCGCTGGATCCATTGCCCAACGAGACTTGTGTCGGGGTCTACCATTTCGCCGATCTGCTGGAAGCGATTCGCGCCGTGGAACCCATTCTGGCATTCGAGCCTGCCTGTGTCGAAGTGCTCGACGGCTACGTGCTTTCGCTCGCGCGGGACAACCACGAAACCCGTCCGCACCTGCACATGATCCAAGGCGAGCCTTCCGCGCTCCTGATCGTTGAGTATCACGGGAGCACACCTGAGGAGGCGCTTAACCGCGCGCGCCAGACCATCGAGGCGCTGCAAGAGGCCGGGCTGGGCCATCACTATCCCATTTGCGAAACTGCTGAAGATCAGGCATCCATCTGGACCGTGCGCAAGGCTGGCCTTGGGCTGCTGTTGGGAATGAAGGGGGATCGCAAGCCGTTGGCCTTCATCGAGGACGCAGCCATTCCCGTTCCCGTGCTTCCAGAATACATCGAGAAGGTCCAAGCGCTTTGCAATGCTCGCAATGTCCCTGTCTGCATGTATGGGCACGCCAGCGTCGGCGTGATCCACGTGCGGCCAGTCTTGGATTTGCGGAGTTCGCAAGATATCGAACACTTCAAGCAGATCTCACAACAGACCTATGAACTTGTCAAGCACTACAAAGGCTCTTGGAGCGGAGAGCATGGCGACGGCCGCGTCCGCGGCCCCTACAACCAGGACTTCTTCGGCGATCAGCTCTATCAGGCTTTTATTGACGTAAAGCACCTGTTCGATCCGGAGAACCGGATGAATCCGGGAAAAATCATCGAATGCGGCCCGATCGACGCGCACCTGCGCTACGGCGAGACCTATCGCCCGGACGTTCCGGACACGCATTTTCATTTTCGGGAAGATGGCGGGTTTGCCGCCGCAGTCGAGCTTTGTTCCGGGGTCGTCGCCTGCCGTAAGACCCAGAGTGGCACCATGTGCCCCAGCTTCATGGCCACTCGCGATGAAGAGCATTCGACCCGCGGACGGGCCAACGCCATGCGTCTGGCCATGACCGGGCGCCTGGGCAAGGAGCAGCTGTGCGGCCCCCGCATCCAGGAAGCGCTGGCGCTCTGCCTCTCTTGCAAAGGCTGTAAAGCAGAGTGCCCTAGCAATGTCGACCTCGCCCGGCTCAAAAGTGAGGTCCGCCAGATGTACTACGATGCGCATGGCAGCACACGCCGCGACCGGTTGATTGCGAACTCCGCAGATTCGGCTCGCACAGTCGCAGGCTGGAAAGCACCCATCGTCAATGCGCTTGCGGGCAGCCGCGCAATCCGCGGTCTGACCGCCGGAATCACCGGCATGCATCCCGGCCGGGTGCCGCCAAAATACGCCGCGCGGCCATTGGAAGAGGAGTTCGAGCCCCACCCAGGAACGCGGGGCAAGGTTGCGCTGTTCGCAGATACCTATGCAAACTTCCACGAGCCCCAGACCGGACGCGCCGCCGTTCGGCTTCTCCGCGAGTGCGGCTATGAGGTTCTGCTGGCCAACGTCGGCTGTTGTCAGCGCCCTCGGATTTCTCACGGCTTTCTTCGTGAGGCGAAGGCGTTGGGAACCGAAACAGCGTTGCAGCTTGATGGCTTTCTGCGCGAGGGCATTCCCGTGGTCGTCTTGGAGCCCAGCTGCGCCTCGGCACTGGTCGACGACCTCCCGGACCTGCTCGATGACGTTGAACTGGGCGAGCGGATGCGCAAAGGAATCCTGATGATCGACCAGTTTCTCGCTGCGCAGCGGGAAGCTGGCGTGTTATCGGGCTCGTTTGAGGCAGACAGCGACCTCTTGATCCACGGCCATTGCCATCAGAAGGCGTTATTTGGCACCCAGGCTATGAAGACCTTGCTGGCAGGCAGCGGCAAGAAAGTTGCGGAGATCGCAGCTGGCTGCTGTGGAATGGCTGGCTCATTCGGCTACGAGACTGAGCACTACGAACTCTCCAAGAAGATTGCTGCAGATCGCCTGCTCCCGGCAGTGGAAGCCTGTCCTGCGGATACCGAACTGGTCGCCTGCGGCTTCAGTTGTCGCCATCAGATCGCCGACTTAAGTGAGCGAACCGCCCGACACTGGGTCGAACTCGTGCACTATCAGGACTCTGACTGAAAAGGTCAGGCTAACTCATTCGGTTCGCCTGCTGACGTCTGAATCCCGCTGTTTGACGATCCTCGCGCATTGGCCTTAAGCGGTCGGCTAGGGGGAACTCCAATGGGATGCTATGTGCTCTTTCAGCCTTGCGAAGCATCTGCTGTCGATGTGGAGTTCGTCTACCTTGGCAGAGATGTGGGGCAGGGCGCAGTCTTTAGTCGAGAGGGCGCAGGGCAACTGCTCCCGATTACTGAGGATGGTGGCGCATTCTTGGATCGGCCGACTGGGTCACGGTGGACTATCCTGGGGCAGGCGCTCGAGGGCTCGCTAAAAGGCCAATCCCTGACGCCGATTCACCATACCTCTATCTTCTGGTTTGCGTGGGATGCCTTTTACCCGGAAGCGTTGCGGACCGATCGGTTTGCAGGCGGTCGCAAAAGTCCCGATCCACGGTAGTTTTCATCCCGGTTCATCACGACGGCGGGACATTGTACACTATGCGTTTTTTGCACACCATGATTCGAGTCGGCAATCTCGAGCGTTCCATTGCTTTCTACACAGAAATTCTCGGCATGCAGCTTCTTCGCCAGCGTGACTACCCGGACGGGAAATTCACCTTGGCGTTTCTAGGCTATGGCAGTGAGAGTGAAAAGACCGTACTTGAATTGACCTATAACCATGGTGTCGAGGACTATGATCTGGGCGACGCTTTTGGCCATATCGCGATCGAAGTGCCGGACGTGTACAAGGCGTGCGATGATATCCGCGCCAAAGGCGGAAACGTCGTACGCGATGCGGGCCCGATGAAATCCGGCACGACGATCCTAGCATTTGTTGAAGATCCGGACGGGTATCGGATCGAACTCCTTGGGCCGCGCTGAGTGATGCCCAATCGCGCACTGCAGTACGCATTAGCTCAAACGCGTGCGTTGCGTTCGCCCAGTTCGGTCCTATACCCAACCGGTTTTACCCGCTCCGAATTCTAGCTCGAAAGTAACCGCACCAGCGGGATTCCACCCACATGCCAATGAAGCTCAAGATAGAGGGGCGACTCAAGAACGCCCAACTTCAACTGCTGCGCGAAGGCAAGACGCAGTGTCTCGAGTGTCGGAACGAGTATCCGGTCGGAGGCGAGCCACTGCAGCAGCACGAGTGTCCGCAGTGTGGCGCAGAAAATCTGACTCCGTGTAACATCGGAAAATACTGGTTATTCGGCCTGATCGGCGGAGGCGGCATGGGAGCTGTCTACCAAGCCTATCACGAAGACAAAGGGCACTTGATCTTCGCTCTTAAGCTGGCTCCCTATCACTCCGAGTTTCAGGACAAAATGGAAGAGGCGCTCCGCAGTGAATACCATGTCATGCAGGCGCTTGGGAATCATCCTTGCATCGCTTCGTCGCATGAGCTGTGCGAGTTCGGGGATAAAGTCTTCGTCGTGATGGACTACATCAGTGGGGAACGTCTGGATGCCAGAATTCATCGCCTCAAGCAGTTAAGTGAAGTAGAGGTCGCGCTTCTCGCACTCCGCCTGATCAGTGCCGAGGTGCATATTTTCCGCAGCGGCTACGTTTTCCGTGACATCAAGCCGGAAAACGTGATCCTGACTGCAAAGGGCGCCGTCCTCTATGACTTTGGAATCTGCATGGCGCGGCCCAAGGCGTTGGAGGATCCGGGCGATCTGATTGAAGGTTCGCCGTTATACATGCCGCCCGAACGCCTGACTGGGGAAGGCGAGAGCATTCCGAGCGAGATCTACAGCATGGGCATGTTGCTTTATTGCGCGCTTTCTGGGGAAACCCTGATTCAGGGAACCGTGAACGAGAACATCGCGGCCAAGCATGTCGAGGAATCCCGCGTTACCCACATTTTGAAGCATCGCCCAGAGATCCATGCACAATGGGAGCACATTCTTGATAGGATGATCGTTCGGCAGGTACAGAAGCGCTATTCCACGTTCACCGAGCTCGAGCGAGATGTCATGAGCATTTTGGGGGCACTGACCAAGCAGTTTGGCTTTGCCAGCCTGCTCACAGCCATCCCGGACATCCTGCTTCCCACGGGCACTGTGAGCAGCCAGTTCCAATCGCAGGAAATGCGGGCGATCGACGAAGGTGAGGTGATGGCTGCGGCTGACTCCGCACAAAGGCACCATGAGATTCTGGCGGACCAAGGCAGCAAAGATCAGGCGAATGAGGCGGCGGACACAGACAAAGCGCCGCCAATCGACGCTATCGTCATCGAAGCGAACAGCTCCGAGGGGGAGGACGAGGCGGCCCGAGAGCCTGTTGAGGAGCCTGAAGAAGTGGTGACCAAGACAGATAAGTTTACCCGCAGGAAGGAAGGTGCTGCAAAGGAGGCCAAAACCGAGACTTCAGACGCAGCGACCACCGAGCCTGGGGCGGAAAGCAAGGACGTCGAAGAAAATAACGCCGCCAAAGAAAGCACTAGGGCTAAAAATTCTGCAGACGAATCTGCAAGTGACGCGATAGGCGCAGAGGTCAACACCAGCAAAGAAGAACCAGGTGAGGGGAAGGAAGGCGAAGAGAAGGGCAAAGGCAGTGAGAGTGCTGCCACGGACGGAAAGGGTGACCATACGCCTCGCAGAGCACCACGGAAAGCTCCCCAAAAAGCGCCTAGTCCCCCGAAACCAGCGCCCGTAGAACACGATGGCAAAGCTGAAGTAGAGCCAGAAGAAGCGACTCGCGCGCCTGAAGTTGCGGACAGGGAACCCTCTGCGTTGCCAGTCAAGACTGCCCCCATTCGCAGGAAGAAACAGCAGGGCAAAAAACCTGAAGAAGCGCTACGAGGGAAGCACGGTGGATGATCTAACGCAACTAGCTGGTCAAGACACCGACCCCCTAACAAAAGGCAGCTACAAATTTCGTTGCGTCTACTGTTCGCAACGGCTGCGTGCCTTCGCAGATCTCGCTGGCGAAGAAATCGAGTGCCCGCGTTGTATGGAAATGCTGCGCGTCATGAGTCGCAGCGAAGCAGCAAAAATCTGGGATTTCTCTGACGAGATAGAGCGTTTGTTTTCGGTCGAAGAATTGATGCGATTGAGGCACGAAGATAAATCGGTGTTTGTCTACACAGATGGGGCCACCACCAAGAACTGTTGGGAGTTTGGCTTGGCCGGAAAGCTAATCCGTACCCGGCTCGCACCCTTCAAGGATTTGCTGCATGACACCAGCGTTGCCCAGAAATCCGGTCCACCGAGTGTGGGTGATGATCGTGCGCACACTCAGGCGATTGATGCCAGGGTCGAGGAGTTCTCCGTGATCGTCAGCTCCCTGCATACACTTGCTGTGGACCGGCTGCCTGAGACGCTGTTCGCCGATACCTTGGCAGAAGTGATGGGGCTCGTTCATCTAGTGGCCGATGCCGTGATTCGCCTGCTCGCCTTTCATCAGAGCCTTACTCATCTCGAGCTACCCGAGAGCGGTCCTTATCCTAAGATTGCGCAGACGATGGCCACATGGTCCGGGCATTGTTGGGATGAGCTGTACGCTACGGCCGAACAGTTGGAGGTCATTCACGAAGGGGGCCTGACCATCAGGAGCCCATTGGCGCAGCTGAGCGTGACACCACCGAACTTCTATGAATTTATGATGCTACGAGGTCGCCTCAGGGCCTAGGGCATGCGTTGGTTCGCAGCCTTTGCCCTCGTTTCGCTGCTCTTATTACTCGGCTTGTTCGCGCTTGCTGAGTTGCTGCAGATTCCCGTTCTCACACCCGGAAACTTTGTGCTCCCGACCGAGCCTGTACCAGTGGCTTGCGCCATCGTCGGCTTGCTCGTGCTAGACGTGGTTTTACCCGTGCCATCGGGGCTGGTCATGCTAGCCGCTGGCCATCAGTTCGGAGTGCTGGTGGGCACTTCTCTGGTTTGCTTGGGTGCCTTACTTGGTGCGGTCTTTGCCTGGGAGCTTGGGCGGCTTGGGGGGCGTAGGCTGGAGAAGGTCGTGACAGTTCAGGAGCGAAAAAAAATCACTAGAGCGCTCAATCGTTGGGGAATGCTGTTCATTGTGGTGACGCGTCCCGTTCCGTTGGTGGCGGAAGTCGTCTTACTCGTCGCGGGAGCGGCGGCCATGTCCAGGCTTCGCGTATATACGGCCACGGTCGTGGGAAGCGTAATTCCTGCGGTCATATTCACCTATTCCGGGCACCTTGCTCTGGACCAAGATCAGGCCCTCTGGGTATTGTTCGGGACAATTTCAATCGCCGTGATGTTTTGGCTGATCGGGCGCAAATGGATGCGTGCCTGATCCGGGCGGAAAGTCGCGCCGGCGATTGCCGGTGATGGGCCCTGCCTCACCTGCCAGGGATTCGTCGGAAGTGTGCATTGGTCGGTAGTCAGCCACGGAAGTAGCGTTCTTACGAGGCACTCGAAGAATACCTCGTGAACTCGGTCCGGCCGCGCAATAGGCTCCCGCGCTTTACCCCGTAGGCCCAAAGGGGGGCAGTGGCGGCTATTTCGTCTGCACGGGCTCCATTTCTGGCTTGCCGTTCGGGCCTACTGGAAATAGCGGATTGATAATGCCAACTCAACGGCATCTAGCCCATGTCCAAGACTGGTTTTTACTGCATCATTCTGCTTGCGCGGTTGCAGGCCTGGCAGCTGACCGGCTCTTTACTCTTTTGGGTTGTGCCGCCTCTGTCAATGCCGCGAACGCGTTCGACGAAGCGGTAGCTGCGCAGTTTGAGGAGCGGGGCATTCTGCGGCCCAATCTTTGCGGTGACGCCGTCTTCCTGCGCTGGGGCTAGCTCGACCTCACCGGCAGACTGCCCACCGGAGCTGCGACCAACGGCTTTCTCCGCAGCCGCAAGGCCGACAAACGAAAAGCCGTTGTGGACCGCTTCTTGGCCACTGAGTCCTGAGCCGACTACTGAGCCATGCGCTGGAGCGACCTGTTGCGGGTCGAGGCCGAGTTCCTCATCAACGCCTGGCCCAACGCGGCCCGTTGGATCCACGACTGCGTCAAACAGAACAAAACCTACGGCTAGTTCGTGCGTGACTAACTTACCGCCAGTGGCAGCAATTTCCGTGTGCTGCCGGTGAACTTCTAGCGCGCTCGCGAACCAGACGATGCCCATGTAGACGACTTGGCGGCAAATCCGATCGTCCATTTATTGGTTGTCAGCTATCCGTTTGTCGACGGCCATGTGCAAGCGTCGCAGTATCTAGGTAGTTAGACCATACGGTGAACTACATCGTGCATCTCAGACGATACCCCATAGACGCTAACTTGTGGCACAGAGTGCTATCGCAAGAGCAAAGCGAGGCTGATAGGGCGAAAAGTCAGGGGAAGCGCGGAAGCAGTACATCAGCAAACAGGCGATCGTGGGTGTCGAGAATTGCCAAGGGGGCTTCGGCAGCAACGGAGCTCGCCAGTCGGGCGGCCCTGAGCGTCGAAACCGAGAAGTAGGCCCAATTGACAGCAGTCAGCCAGGTGATTACGCGGGGGCATTCGGGCTACACGCTTCTACTCGATTGGCTCGGTCTGCGCTCAGAGATATACCTAACGACATCCGGGCTGGCGTTCGAGGCAATTTGCCACGATGAACCTGCTGGCTCTGGGCAGACAGGCCTTGAACTGAAATAAAGGAAATGAGCGATGAGAAATCGGGCAATAATTGGTGTTGGATATTGGTTGTTACTTGCGGGGCTGGCCTGCGGCGGCGAACGGGTCGCGTTGTGGACTGAAGGAAGAATTCCGGATTTCCAGCCTCAGCAGATCGCGGCAACCACCCAAGAGGTGAAAGTGCCGGGCTTCAAGGCTGCGGAACACGTAATGCCGCATCTTGACTGGTATGAGCCGCCAGCGGAGAAAAATGGCGGGTGCATGTTGCTCATTTCCGGCGGTGGCTACAACAACTGCTGCGATGGGCGCTGGATTGACCGGGTCGCGAAGAGGTTCACCGAGCTCGGGTTCGTTTGCGCGAGCTTGACCTACCGGACACCGCGTCCTAAAGGTTTGCCCATCTACCAAAGCGCGTGGGAGGACGGGCAGCGTGCCGTCCGACTCGTCCGCAATGATGCGAAGCAGCGTGGCTTTGAGCCGGAGAAGATCGGCGTGTTCGGATTTTCCGCGGGAGCGCACCTGACGGTTCTGCTTGCGTCGAGCGCGCTCACACCGGCGTACGAGCCAGTTGACGAACTCGATCAATTGCCGTGCCATGTCAACTGGGCAGTACCGATCTATACCGCTTACGCGCTCACCGACGGGCTCACCGGTCCCAATACGCGCGATGGCGATGCGGTCGACGTCAAGCTCTCGAACGTCTTCAAGTTCGATGCGAAGACCTGCCCGATGGCCCTCTTCCACGGCGGCACTGATGTCTATTCGCCGAATGGGTCAACGCAGATCTATCGCCAGCTCCGCCAGATGAAAATCCCGGCCGAGATCCATCTTTTTGCGGATCGCGGCCATGGTTTTATGGGCAACCCAGACAAGGGCGAAGACGGGACTGCCTATGATAACTGGCTTGACCGTATCTCTGAGTTTACCCGCCAGATGAATTTTGATGGGCGGCTCGGCGCGGAAGTCGACTTACTCTCCCGGTATCCGAACGACGATGCGCGCGGTGCACACAGCAAAGAACCGGTCTGGCCGGAAGGCAGGATGCCGGATGTGCAGCCGAACCAGTGCCAGCCTTATCTTGAGTGGCACATGCCAAAGGAGCGCAAAACGAAGGCGATCCAGATCATCTATTCGGGCGGCGGCTATGGGGGCAACAACCCAGACGGATTTGAAGTGGCGCCAGCAAGACGGTATCTGAACGAGAAAGGCATGACGGTTGTGACGATGAAATACCGCACGCCGCGGCCGCGGGGCGGTCTGGCCAAGCACACTACGGCGTGGCAGGACCTGCAGCGCGCCACCCGCATCGTGCGCAGCAAGGCTGCGGCGAAAGGGCTC
>DMTJ01000266.1 GCA_003477185.1 Lentisphaeria bacterium | reverse complement strand
CCGGCGCTTTGCGCGTGAGATCGGTGTAGACGTGACGCAGGCAGAGGGCACCGGCCCAGGTGGGCGAATCACGGGAGATGACATCAAGGCATTATCCCGGCAGACGCAGGCGACAGGCGGTCCCAGCTTACCGTCACAGCCGCTGCCGGACTTCGCGAATTGGGGTGAGATCGAGGTCGAAGCCATGTCCAATCTGCGTCGTACTGCTGCCACGCATCTGGCGCGCTGCTGGACCACCGTTCCGCACGTCACGCAGTTTGATCAGGCTGACGTGTCGGATCTCGAGCGCTATCGCAAGTCACTGGCTAAGATCGCCGAAGCACATGGGGCAAAGCTGACTGTGACGGCGATTCTGGTCAAAGTCGTTGCCACTGCCCTGCGAAAGTTTCCCGCGTTCAATAGCAGTGTCGATATGTCGACGCAGAGCGTGATTTACAAGAAGTACTGCAATATCGGCATTGCTGTCGATACGCCCCGTGGCTTGATCGTTCCGGTGGTGAAGAATGCAGATCAGCTTGGCGTCCTAGGCATTGCCGTGGCCCTGACCGAGATTTCCGCACGGGCTCGTACGGGCAAGACTCCGCTCAGCGACATGCAGGGCGGTACCTTTACCATTTCCAACCTGGGCGGTATCGGTGGCACAGGTTTCACGCCGATCGTGAATTGGCCAGAAGTGGCGATTCTGGGCGTGGCCCGCTCACAACAGCAAACGATCTGGGTCGACGGGCAGCCGCAGCCTACCACCGCGATGCCTCTCGCACTTTCCTACGATCATCGCGTGATCGACGGGGCCGACGGTGCGCGCTTTCTGCGCTGGATTTGCCAGGCGCTGGAGAATCCACTGCTGCTTTCGCTCGAGGGCTGACATATGTCGGACGAAAAGAAAAAGCTCAGTCTGTCGGTCATCGTCCCGGTGTACAACGAAGTCAGCACGGTACAAACTGTGATTGACAGCCTGCTGGCGATCTCAGAGGTCACCGAGATTGTGGTCGTCAATGACGCGTCAAGCGACGGGACAAAGGAGATCTTGGACAAGGTCGACAATCCCCGCGTTCGCGTGTTTCATCATCAGAAGAATCAGGGTAAGGGAGCCGGAATACGCACCGCGCAGAAGCACCTGACAAGTGATGTGGTCATCATTCAGGATGCGGACCTCGAGTACTCCCCGGAGGAATTGCCGCGGCTGTTCAAGCCCATCCAAGAGGATCGAGCCGACGTGGTCTATGGGAGCCGCTACTCTGGCTCCGAGTTGCTGGTTGATACCTTCTGGCATTACATGGGGAACAAGATCCTGACGACCTTCTCGAACTTGCTGTCTAATCTGCATCTGACCGACATGGAGACATGCTACAAGATGATGCGGACGGACATCTTCAAAAAGATTGACATCGAGTGTAACTGCTTTGGCTTTGAGCCCGAGTTGACCGCCAAGCTAGCCAAGATGAATTGTCGGATTTACGAAGTGCCGATCAGCTACAACGCGCGTCGGTTTGATGAGGGCAAGAAGATTGGCTGGCGCGATGGCGTCAAAGCCTTCTTTTATATCGTGAAGTTTAATCTGCTGCGGTAACAGCCCGGAGCTAAACTCGCCCCTGGCCCGAGCGGCCCTTAGTGAACGCCTGCCTAACCGGCTTCCTGCGCCTTAGCGATGGGGCTAAAGCTTCGCGGTGCGTGGCAGAATGGCTCACTCTCGCGATGGCGGGTGATCCACAGGCTGCTAATCCCGACGGATTTACCAAGACGATTTGGCCTCCTTCCAGATGAATTTTGGGGCGGCCGCTGTGTGGGGAGCAAACACACCTAGGCGTCGGCCACGTGCAGAATTCCTAGGCCTGCGGTATCCCTGCGCCGAACGGCGGCGAGCAGTTTTGGCTGACGCGTGCTGCTCAGCTGAGCAGAATTGTGCTTAAGCTCTTGACGCTGGTGCCTCTGTGGCTAAGGTAAGGGTAGTTGGGACGACCGTTCCCATCCCTTTGTAACCGGATTGAGGACATGGCATTGCGTAGGGATCCTTTCACTCTCATTGAGTTGTTAGTCGTGATTGCGATCATTGGCATTTTAGCCTCGTTGTTGTTACCGGCCTTGTCCAAAGCGCGCGAAAAAGGGCGCGTCACAACTTGCGCCAACAATCTGCGCCAACTTGGTCTTGGGCTTGCAATGTACCTCGACGATTTCGACGGCAGGTACCCCGGTGGTTGGAATGATGGGGCAGGTGAGGTCACTTGGGATGACCTGCTGTCGGGATACGACGGTCGCGAAACCATGACGCAGTTTTGGCGAGAGCACCCCTATATTTATCGCACGTCGGGAGTCCCGATGAAGCTCTACGAGTGCCCGACTATGCTGAACCTTGAAGGTGACTGGGCGCCGAATAACG
Organism: Lentisphaeria bacterium; assembly: GCA_003477185.1. GTDB lineage: Bacteria > Verrucomicrobiota > Lentisphaeria > JABSQK01 > UBA12247 > UBA12247. The sequence continues at coordinate 3,157 of DMTJ01000266.1, read as the reverse complement.
AACACTTGCGCCACTACTACATCACGTCCTACGAGCCTGGTAGCTCGCTGAAAGTGGGGATCTCAGGTGTAGATTCCGTGGCCGATGGATACAGCCGTAAAGTGGAGCAGATCGTGCGCGCCACCACAACGCCGGTCTTGGTGGAGCTTCGGATTGATGGGAAATACATGGGCCGCACCAACGGAAGCGCCACCACGCCTCACCGCTTCCATGAAAAATCGAATATGCATGACGGCCACAATTCCAATATTCTCTATGTCGACGGACACACCAGTTTCACGCCGTTGCTGGAGAATTTTCAGCGGACTGACTCGGATGATTTTCGAGATCCTACCGGCTGGAATTTCAACTGGAGTCGGTGGGACGCAGGCCGTTGAAGGCCGTAGGGAAGCCCCTAACCGCTATCGGGCAACGGCTCGCAATCGCGCTCTGGTTCCGGATTACTGGCAACAGTTCGGCGGATGAGACGAATCGACTCGGCATCGGTCCCGGCTACCAGCCCATGCCGCTCTACCAGTGGTCGCTGCAGGACGGGAAGATTACATCCGCGAGGTATAGGCTCTTTGGGTAAGGCATCGGTGCCCGGTTGCATGGGGCAACCGAGACCATCGGCACTTCGGGCACGCAGGAAACTTCGTTCGCCCTCACTCACGCCGAAGAGAAGGCTGGCTGGAAGCTCGCGAGCCGGCATCTGGTTCGGTTTGGAGAGCGAGACGCCATTGCCCTGTAATGTCTGGGTTCATCTGTTGACGGAAGGCGCGACTTTTATTGGCGTGGAGGGGCAGGGGCACATTTATCTGGGCACAGGCCACCCAGGATCTGGCTCTGGCTACCGACCAGTCTACGCACTTTGTAATCACGGTAAGCCCCTCCCCCGAGAGAGGTAACGATCACAAGCGGCGCCCTGGCGCCCATTGTTCTCGGGCGGGCAGTGACAGCAGATGCGCTCACCAGGCAGGCCTGCCTCTCCGCAGTGGCCAAGGCGTCCACGTGGCAGTTCGGGACTTGGAACCTGTCTGGCACCGCCAAACAAAGCTGAACTTCCAGATGGCTGACGGACACGCGGAGTACATCTACGCACTCGATACCTTCGAGGGGCGGGACGCCTCAGACTCACTGCATGGCACCCTGTGGGACTACGAAAGCGGAACGATAAACGGCGAGGCCAATTCTAAATAGTTCAGCAAGCGCGCTGAGTTCTGGGAGAATGGCCCCGCACAGCACGCGCGCCTGATCCAGATTTCCCGGGGGATCTCTAGAGTCGGATTCCGACGCCAGCCCAAGAGCGGGCGGGCCAGCCTAGTCGCCAAGCTCAACGTCGGTGTCGGCTTCGGCATGAAACCAGTAGCCCTTGCCAGGGGCCAATAGCTTGGGTACCTGAAAACGATTCCCGGTCCATGACCAGATGCTGCCGACGTCGCCACTGACCCTCGCGGCGGAGATCTGCGCGCGCGTGCCGGTGAGATTCCAACCGGCGGATAAATGGACCTGGCTGGAAAATGCGGGGGTGCCATGCACGACGCGGTCGATGGGGGCTCGCAGGAAAAGCCAGACTCCCTGTAGCGGAGCAGCTGTCTGAATGGGCACATAGTGACCGGTGCCGTCGGTATTCGTCCATGCCCATGCTCTTCCCTGCGCAGTGTCCTCAAAGAGTCGCTTAGAATCTGCTTGCAGTGGCGCGAAGGGAAAGGCGAGCAAGTGCCAGCCGACATTGAGCTCCAGATGAGTTTCTGCCAGTTCGAGCACGGTGATGCGAAAGTTCTTGGTGTTTCCGGCATTGATCGTCAATGAATCACTGGCGCTGAAGTAGATGGTGGTGTCGGCAAGTAGCGCATCTGCGTCAGTGACCTCATTGAGCAGCATACCTCGGTCCGTCGGAAGGCTTCCCGTATCCCATGAAAAAGTGACATTTTCATCCCCGGCAACGACGGTCAGGAACCAATCATCGGTAGTTGCCAGACCGCGCATATCCTGGTTCAGATTATTCCCGTCAGAAACGAAGTAGGCCTGGCCGTTGGCGGCTGTTGAGCCGGAGGCCTCAATATCTTGAGCAACGGTGTTTCCGCTGCTGCCTCCCGCGAGCATCCCGAAACGCAACTCTGTTGCTGCAGTGCCTACAAGATTTAATGAGTAGCGAAAGCCACCAGCAGATTCAATGACAGTCACGGCATCTGAGGCGCTCCAGGCTACATTGTTGTCTTCATTGGTCTCATCAACTGTCGTTCCGCTGTCGGCGTAGACGGCAACATAATAGGTGCCGCCAGTGGCTTCTGGTGGGATCCACGCGGCTACAGCCAAGTCTACGGCCCCAGCTGCAGGCAACCCCGCAATCGACAACGAGTCAGGAAATGGGGTGAGGATGATGTCGTCGTCATTTCCCCACACAAGATCGGAAGAAAGTCCAATGGTCTGCCCGAACGTTCGAGGTCCAGCAATGTCCTTGTCGCCGCTGTTGATGACCCGAATTTCCAGGTCAATCGCCTCACCCGCTGTATATGTCCGCTCGGGGACCGGCTTGAGTTCGAGGGTCAGATCGGTGGCGTCATCATCGTCCAGGATCACGACTGCTGACGAGGGAACGCCAACCACATAGCCGGGGCCAGGAGAAATCTGCAGCTTCAGCTCTTCGCTTCCCTCTACATCGTCATCATCGCGCCCGGCCACGAACAACGACCACACCGTCTGGCCGGCGGCAAATTCGAGGGTGTCGATCGTGCCATGCGGGGTGCCGTCCTGGCCGCTGGTGTAAAACACATCGTCGGTGTTGTCGGCCGCCCCGCTGAAGCCAACGTTCACGCTCACAACCTCATCGGTTTCACCCAGCAGTGAGAAACGGAACTCGCCAGACTCGATCACACCTTCGGCCGCCTCGGCATCAGCTGCCACGACGGTGATGATTGGCAAATCCGCATCGCTGATGCTGGCCTCAGCGGTGGTTTGGGCAAGCGCCGCTCGCAGAGGGTTACTGAGCGTCACGGAAAAGGTCTCGGCCAATTCGGCGATCTCATCGCCAACCAACGGCACCAAAATAGCGGCAACCGTTTCGCCCGCGGCAATCGTCAGGGTGGCGGAGCTAGGCGCGAAATCGGTATGGGGCAGAGCACTGCCGGCGACGGTTGTGTAGTGGACCGTTACCGGTGCGCCAAGGGCGAAGGAC
>DMTJ01000166.1 GCA_003477185.1 Lentisphaeria bacterium | reverse complement strand
CCCCCCCAGCCGCTACCAATTTCCAACACCTCCATGCCAGGTCTCAGACCAGCCAGCTCACAGATTCGACGGTTCTTTCGTGCCTGTGCGGTATGCAGGTCCACCTCTGGCGAATCGAAGATCGCTGCAGAGTACATCATCGTTTCATCTAGAAACTGGGCAAAAAACGAATTGCCAAGATCGTAGTGCGCTGCGATGTAAAGCTTGTTCTTGCCACGGGTATTGTTGGCACTGGACAAGCGCAGCTTGCGCAGCAACTGGGCCACACGCGCCGTACCGGATTCCATCTCTCGCCGCGTTTGCCCGTCACGGACAAAGATCCTCAGTAGAGTGACAAGTTCGTGACTTTTCCAGAAGCCAAGGCACCATGCCTCTGCGGCTCCATTGGCGCCGCCGGTGACCAGCAGGCGGTAGAAGCGTGGATCCAACACCTCGATTTGAGCGTGCAGCTCTGCGTCTTTGCAGCCGAAGAAGTGTATCGTTCCATCGGTATCGATCAGCTCGATCCAGCCCTTCTGGATTGTGCCGAGCTGGCGAAAGACCGCTTGGCGAGCGAAACGAGAGAGTAGATCGAGCGAACTAGGCTGAAGGGGCATAGCTCTGGTGCCCAAGTGCGGGAGCATCATACGGAACCTCGCGGATGTGGATGAAAGGGAGTGCGCTTGAGGCGCAGACGAAGCGCTTGGAGGTAGATGGCACTGATCACGCGCAGCGTCATAAGCGGATAGCGCACCATGGCGCCAGCCAAGGAACGGGTGGTCAGCGGCTGCCGTGACAGGGCAAGAGTGGCGCAGAAGACTTGCTGGCTCTGCTGAAGCGTCTGCATGTTCACATGCAATTCATCCCTCGGCTCAGTCAGGCACCAGCGGTAGGACTGGTTCATTGGCATGAAGGGGGAGACGTGAAACTCCTTTGCAAATTCCGCAATCACGCAGCGGTTTGCGGCAGGCAAGATGTAGCTGTGCCGCTCTTTCCATGGCGTGTTGGTGATCTCTGCCAAGATCGCAACGAGTTCGTCAGCTCCGTCAAAGCAGTAGTAGAAGCTCACAGGATTAAAGACGTACCCAAAGTAGCGTGGGTGGGTCAGTACCCGAATGGCGCCCTCGGGGCGGAAGCCGAGTGCGCCCTCGACCGCATCACGAACGGCCTGCGCCAGCGAGAGTGTGTCGGGCGCCAGATAGTCGCTACGGTTCCAACTAATGGGGGCCAAGCGAGAGCGAGAGAGCAGACGATTGTGCTGGATAAGGTCGTCCAGCTCGCCCAAATCCAGATACAGCATGGCCAGTCGGTACTGAAAGCTATGCTGGGTGGGCTCCGAACGCTCGTGCGTGACGATTCCGTGATAGACTGCACTGGCTGTCATACCGCAATCCCCCGAGGATGATCTGCCTCGAGGTGAGCCGCCGCAGTCTCGCCACTGACGACGCCGTCTTCGTGAAAGCCGTTCCCCCAGTAGGCCCCACAGAAGTAGAGGCGATTCTGACCGTTGATTTCACGGTGACGCGCTTGCGCAGCCACTGCCTGCGAGGTAAACAGGGGGTGGTCATAGCGAAAGCGCGCGAATACGGCCTCGGGTGCAATTGCATCGCTGTTCAAAGTCACGCAGAAGGTTGTCGGTGCCTCAAGCCGCTGAAGCTCGTTCATGTTATAGGTCACGATAGGAGGCTTGGTGGCCTCAGTGCCGACACGGTAGTTCCAGGCAGCCCAGGCGCGGCGCGAGCGCGGGAGGATGCTGGTGTCATTGTGAAGCACCACATCATTTTGCTGATATGGAATTGCGCCCAGAACCTCACGCTCGGCAGAGGTCGCTTGATCACCCAAGAGCTTGAGTGCCGTATCGCTATGAGTCGCGATCACAACTGCATCGAAGAAGCCGATTTTCCGCCCCCCAGAGTAGAGTTCAGCACCACGACTGGTGCGGCTAATCCCATCAACGGGAGTATGCAGGTGAATCCGATCGCGAAACGAGGCAGAAATTGGGGCGAGGTACTGAGATGAGCCCCCCCGAAGCACATGCCATTGCGGGCGACCTTTCACTTGGGTCATGCCATGGTTTCGCAAGAAGCGGAGGATGAACAGCGCGGGGAACGACAGCGTGCGAGCTGGCTCTGTGGACCAGATCGCCGCCATGATGGGGACCAGATACCACTCTCGAAAGGCCTTGCCCAGACGTAAATGCCCCACGAAGTTGAGCATGGATTCTTTCGGATCTGGTTTAGCCAGGAAGGCGTCGGCGGCTTTGTGGAAGCGGATAATATCACGCAGCATTCCGTAGAATCGCGGTGAGGCCAGATTTCGACGTTGCGCGAATAGCTGAGACAAGCTGCTGCCACAGTACTCGATGCCATCTGCATCTGAGCACACGCCAAGGCTCATGGTGGTCGGCAGCGTCGGGACGTCGAGCTCCCGTAATAGCGCAGTGAAGCGCGGGTAGTTGCGATGATTGAAAACGATAAAGCCCGTATCGATGTGCCACTCTCGGCCTTCATAGGGAACCGTGACTGTGTGGGTGTGCCCACCGAGCCGTGACTCGCGTTCGAACAAAGCAACCGTGTGATCAGCGGATAGTTTCCGAGCCGCGGTCAGGCCGGATATTCCACTGCCTATCACTGCAATGTTCATGGATTCTCAGCGGCTACTTCATACACCCGTGCGGGAACTGGCTTGAGATCAGCGACAATCCCAAAGCGAGACATGACGTGCAAAACAAGATAGGTGATGTCGGCTTCCCACCAGTAGAACCCCTGGCGGCAGCTTCCTGCGTAGTAATGGTGATTATTGTGCCAGCCTTCGCCAAGCGTGAGGATTGCCAGCAACAGGTTGTTACGGCTATCGTCCTTGGTGGCGAATCGCCGCTTGCCCCAGTAGTGCGACAGGGAGTTAATGGTGAAGGTCGCATGCCACAGGCACAGCGTCGAAATAATGAAGCCCCACATGACCAACTGCAGACCATTTGTACCCAACTGCGGAGCGGCGCCTGCCAGATATTCGCCGGCACCATAAAGAACAGCAATCAGCAGGACCGGCACAAATTTGTCGAAGCGATCGAGGAACCGCAGCTCTGGGAATTTCATCCAATCGCTCGCGCGATCAAAGTCTGGGTAGCGGCATGCGGGCGATACGATCCAGCCAGCATGGCTCCAGACCAACCCCAATAAGGTAGGAGAGTGGTGATCTCCCTCACAATCTGCGGTCGCATGATGGTGCCGATGATGGGAAGCCCACCAGATCGGACCGCGTTGCGCAGCAGAACTGCCAAGGACCGCGAATAGGAACTGACGGATGCGGCCTGTCCGGAACGCTCGATGCGAGAAATAGCGATGGTAGAAGGCCGTAATCGCGAACATTCGCACTAGGTAGAGAGCCACCGCGAGGCCCACTGCCAGCGGGCTCCAGCCGACCCACAGGACCAGAGGCAGTGCAAGATGCAATCCGACAAACGGGATCGCACGAATCCAATCAATCGAGCCGTTACTCGACGGATTCCATGCCTCAGCACCGTGCCAGCTATCGGCCCATCCGGTTAGTGCCTGAATCATTCTTTTGCTCGTCATTCGTTTCGCTCGGTAGTGTTCGCCAATGTCCGATATAGTAGGCAACAAACAATTATTGTCAAACTTCGTCCTAGACAACATGTGCAGTGCGCTGGATTTTGCCCGTACTAAACCTAGACAAGACCTATACAGAGGCTATCGTAGGGCATGGCATCTGAATCGCTTCATCCAGTTCGCGTCGTAGTGGGGCGCACCGGGCTATCGGCCCATGTCTTGCGGGCATGGGAACGCCGTTACGGGGCCGTGTCCCCCCGCAGAACAGAGACCAACCGGCGGCTCTATTCGGCTGCAGAGATCGCCCGTCTTTGCGCGTTGCAGCGCGCGGTCTCCCAAGGCCACACCATCAGTGCGATCGCGAATCTCTCAGATGACGAGATCTTAGCCTTGCTAGGCGATTATGCGCCGAACGGCCCTGTTCGACAGTCCGAGAATCTATTGAATGCATGCAAACAGGCCGTGCAGGAGATGGATACCAGTGGGCTGATGCAACTACTCGAATCGGGTATGGTGCGCTTCAGCCAACAGGGCCTACTTAATGAGTTGATCATTCCCCTAGTCCACGATATCGGGGAAAAGTGGCAAAAAGGAGAACTTCGCATCGCGCACGAACATTTGGCATTGGGTACGATACGCACCTTTCTCGGGAACATGCTGCGCAATGCCTCGACGCAGGCAAACGGCCCCGTAGTTGTCGCAGGAACTCTTAGTGGTCAAGGGCATGAGATTGGTGCGCTGATCGTAAGCTGGCTGGCGGCATCTCAGGGCTGGCGGCCTGCGTACCTTGGGCCAAGCCTGCCAGCTGAAGAGCTGGTGGCGACCGCAAAGCAGCTTTCGGCGCGACTGATCGCACTGAGCTTCGTATATCCCGGAGCAAGTCCCCGAACGGTTGCGCAGATCGAACAACTCGGACGCTTATCGGAGCAGTTCTCGATCCCATTCATTGCCGGTGGCCGGGCCGTCATCTGCTATGCAGGTAGCATTCGTGCAGCGGGCGGCATTGTCATGGCGGAGTTTTCAGAATTCCGCGCCTACTTGGGTGAGAATACCTGAGCGACTACTGAACCGGGGCGCCTGGCGACTACTACTCCTGAGTTCCCAACTCGCGATAGGCGTCGAGTGCGGCCTTTCTCGCTGTTGCGTGATCCACAATGGGATGCGGATACGTCAGACCCAAGGTGACATCAGCCTGACGAAGAATCTCGACAGGCGCACTCCATGGCTGGTGTATCCACCGATTCGGTAGCTTGGCGAGTTCCGGCAGCCAACGCCGCACGTAGTGTCCATCCCCGTCGAACTTCTTCCCCTGCGTCGTAGGATTGAAGATGCGAAAGAACGGTGCGGCATCTGCACCACAGCCAGCGACCCATTGCCAGCCCATCAGGTTGTTGGCGAGATCTGCATCTACCAAGGTGTCGTGAAACCATGCGGCGCCATGCCGCCAGTCCAGCATCAGATCTTTCGTCAGGAACGATCCAACCAGCATCCGCACGCGGTTATGCATCCAGCCAGTCTGCCATAGCTGGCGCATCCCGGCATCCACAATCGGAAACCCCGTAAGGCCGCGCTGCCAGGCACGAAGAGCCTGAGGGTCGCTGTGCCAGGGCATGTCGGCGAATTTGGGGTTCAAGGGGTGTGCGACAGTATTCGGGTTGTGGTAAAGAATAGAGCTTGCGAAATCGCGCCAAGCCAGCTGCCGAATCCAAGGCTCTGGATTGGCCCTGCAACGAGCCGCAGCGAGACACTGAGCCGGGCTCAACTGTCCAAAGTGAAGAAAGGGGGACAGGGCTGAGGTGCCCGTATCCCACGGAAAATCGCGACGCTCATTGTAGCCGTCAATCCCATCGGCGAGAAAACCATTGAGAGCCGCATCCGCACCGATCAGAGTCGGCGTCCAAGCCTCCTGAAGGCCACCGTCCCAGGCGATAGTTGGGAGTAGGCCGAGCTCGTTCAACGGTGCGGAGTCCGGCCATTCTTGCGGGGCCTTCGCATCGGTACACGTCGGAGCGGGAACTGGCTGGATGCCATCCATGCCAGAACTGAGTGACTTCCAGAATGGTGTAAAAACGCGATAAGGGGTGCCAGCGCCAGTCATAATCTGCCAGGGTTCGAACAGCACTGCAGCAGCAAAGCTACGTGCGCTCAGACCAGCGCCCGATAGCGTGCGCTTGAGAACCGTATCACGAGCGATGATGTCCGGCTCGTAGCGGCGATTCCAAAAGACGGCGGTGGCTCGAGTTTCTCCGGCAAGCTCATGGAGAGCAGCGGTTGCGGAGTCTGCAGTGCGAAGAATCAGGCGTAGCCCCAGCTGGCGCAGTTGCTGATCCAGTGATTCGAGCGCATGATGCAGCCACCAGCGACTCGCAGCTCCAGGAGCACTTGTCCCTTCCTCCTCCGGGCTGTGGACGTAGACTGGAATGACCGGGCCATTGCGTGCAATCGCCTCAGCAAGCGCTGGATTGTCAGCAATGCGCAGATCACGCCGAAACCAGACCAAGGTAGCGTCTTTACTCACTGCGCAAGAACCCGGTTCCATACTTGAACCCCTGTTAGCCTCATCGGTGTTTTTCCTTCCCTTTCTCACGTCAATCCTCTGGAACGGCGGAGCACCAAGGTACGCGATGGGGGCCATTTGTCACACTCCCATCCGCTTTTTTCGCGTATTTCGAACCTTTCGTAGCAGAGACTTTCCCCTCATATGCAGCAGGCGAACCGCCTGCGCTCTCGGCACCAACCTTCCTTCTCCGTGCCTCCGTGGTGACATCTTCTTCCTCCCCCTTTTATTCCCCGCCCGATCCTTCGGGGCGCTCCCAGCTTCCGACTCCGGGATCTAGACGACGACCAGCTTCTTTGACGAGAAAAAACTTCAGGGAGCGGATCGGCGCAACTTTAGTGACCTGGCGTTGGAATTTGAACGTTGCCAACTGCTCGGGTTTGTTTCGCTTCAAACCACCACAATGCTTGGCTAAGTAGTGCTCGGGCACTATTGCGAATCGCGATCACACGCTGGACAGGAGCCCCCCATGAAAGTCGCCGTTGTCGATGTTGGCTCGAATGCCGTCCGTAACACGTCCTAGGGCATCGATCATAGTCACGGAGAGGAAGAGGCGGACCCGATTTTCGAAAGCGTCTGCCTAGCGTCCCGTATTGATCCAGTTGAATCCTACGTGAGCATTGACGTCGGTGGTGGTAGCACAGAAATCACCCTACTCCGCAACGGAGAACGCGAGAAGTCGCAATCCTTCAAACTCGGCTACCTGCGGTCCTTGCACGGCCAGCAGACGGAGAAGGAGTGGACCCGCTTCTCCTCGTGGGTGGAGAAATATGCTGCGCAAATCCAACCAAGGCATGCCATTGGCACAGGCGGAAACATCAATAAGATGCACAAAATTTGCGGGGAGCGCACGCGCGAGCCAATGACCGTCGAACAGTTCGGAACCAAAATCGATGAGCTGGCTGCCTGCAGCCCCAAGCGACTCGTCGAGGACCTGCGCCTGAAGCCAGACCGGGCCGATGTGATCCTACCCGCCTCCGAGATCTGTTAGCAAGCTCTGAAGCAGTCCCGACTCGGTAAGGTTTTCGTCCCAAAAGTCGGCCTGGCCGAAGGAGCCGCCCGCAAGATGTTTCCTCAGCATCTTGAGTAGGTACCGATCGCGGAAAATCTCCTGATTTCCCGATGAAGAGATTTGGAACTTGCCTCGCCAGTTGCAAGGCGCTACCGTTGCGGATAGAACTTCCAAGGGAACCACCCGGTCCCTGATCAAGCTGAGGAACAGGGAAACATTCTGGAGATAGACAAATGAGACAAGAAACGAAACTCCAAAGTCAGATCGAGGCAAAGATCTGCATGAGGAATTTTCGGAGCCGTTTCGTCGGCATCCTGATGCTGGCGAGCTTTCTGTTCGTCTGCGCAGCGAGTGCTGCAAAGCCCAACATCATCTTCATCCTCACCGATGACCAGGGTTACGGCGATGTCGAGAGCCATGGGCATCCGTTGCTGAAAACGCCGCACATGAACCGCCTGCACGATGAAGGCGTCCGATTCGACAACTTCTACGTGAGCAACTCCTGTTCGCCGACGCGTGCGGCACTGCTAACCGGCATGCATGAGTTTCGCAATGGCGTGACCCACACCCGCGATCCGCGCGAGCACCTCTGGCTCGGTGCCACCATCCTGCCACAACTCCTCAAGACCGCAGGCTACCGGACCGGTCACATCGGAAAATGGCATCTGGCCTGGGAAGAGAAGTACCACCCGCACCAGCGCGGATTCGACTTCAGCATCAGCGGTGACGAGCACTTCGACCCGATGATTACGACCAACATGAAGACGCGAGAGAAGCGAAAAGGCTATCGGGAAGACATCTACTTTGATGAAGCCATGTCCTTCATCGACCAATCCACAGATCAGCCCTTCTTCCTATTTCTCTGCACGTACTCGCCACATACGCCCCTGATTGCAGAGGAGAAATACATCGAGCCATTCCGGGGAAAAGTCACGGACGACCAGGCCAAGTACCTTGGGATGATTGCCAACATCGACTACAATCTCGGGCGTCTGATGGCGCACCTCGAAGAGCGCAAGATTGACGAAGACACGATTATCATCTTCATGAATGACAATGGCGTGACTGTAGGACTCGATGTCTACAATGCAGGAATGCGTGGCAGCAAGTGCTCGATCTGGGAAGGCGGCGCACGAGCCATGTCCTTCTGGCGCTGGCCAGGCACGTGGAAGCCGCATCGGGTGGATAAGCTGACCGCGCACCTCGATGTTGTCCCGACGCTGTGCGAGGTAGCTGGCGTGAAGATTCCGCAGGAGCTGCAGCCCAAGCTTGAAGGTTTCAGCCTGGTGCCTTTGCTCGAGTCTGAGACAGCCACTTCTTGGAACGACAGCCGGATGCTGTTTCAGCACGTGGCTCGCTGGCCAAGCGGCCAGGCCGAGTCGCACAAGTATGCGATGTGCGGGGTCCGTCAGGGCAACTTCCTGCTGCTGCGCAGCCGACCCTGTGACGATCCCAAGTGCACCACTGCCGTACTGGGGAACCAGTGCGCCTCACTGCGCGCAGTCGAACGAGGCAGCGTTTCGGGGCACTATACGGAGAAGAACGCCCAATTTCATTGGGGTGTGAGCCCAAAGGACGGGTGGTTGCTGTTCGATGCAAAGGCTGACCCGGAATGTCGCAACGACCTGTCCAAGGCAAACCCGGAGCGGGTCATGAACATGATCCGCGCATATGACGCATGGTGGGACGACATGCTTCCCGAGATGCGTGCGCGTGGTGGCGAAGTGGAGTTGACTTCGGTAAGAGGGAAGCGGGAAGCAGCGGAAAAGAAGAAAGCTGGCAAGTAGCTCTCGGGCTGTGGGCCGTGAATCAGTTCAAGCTCCCATCTCTCGCTACTACCGTTGCGCCGGTCTTGGCAACAATGACTCGGTGAGCCAATCCTACTGACTCTCTTTCACATCGAGCGGTGAACAGCTTTCGCGTATTTTGCGCGTTTCAAAGTTGCTTCTTTTTAGCATAGCCACACGTTGTATATGGTCTTCGACCTCATCAGCAGAGTTGCGTACGACCAACTGCGCCACCTCAACGTGTCACGCCAACTTTTCGCTCCACCATGTCGAGTCTCCGCTGCGCAGTTTGTGAGGATCGCTTTGCCGGTTGCAAGCAGACTGTTGGGGCTTCAGAAGCACGGCAGGGCAGGAATATTTTCGGCGCTGGCGAATATTTTGGTTTGCAATGGGTTGAAGTTGGATGAATTACATGACGGATATGCAGGAACTTGAGGCTCTCACGGATCGCAAGAGCACGTTGGACATGATCTGTGGGGTATCGCGGAAGAGAGCAGCATTCACCTTGATCGAGTTGCTTGTGGTCATCGTCATCATCTCGATTCTGGCATCGCTACTGTTGCCCGCCATGAGTCGGGCAAAAGACAGCGGCCGAACCACCCACTGCATGAACAATCAGAAGCAGATTGGCTTTGCCATCCTGATGTACTCAGGTGATGGTGATGATGTGTACCCGACCAATGGGACCAATAGCTGGTCAACGCCGTATGGCGGGGTGAGTTGGGACGATCTGCTCAGCTGCCCAGATCCAGCGCACCTCGCCATCCTTGCGTCGCACGCGACACTCCCAACTCCAGTCGGTTTGAGTTTCAGTTGCCGTGCGGAATAGAGCGTCCACCCTGGTGCGGTCTTCAGGCATCACGTGTTCGAGAAACATCTCGTAGGTCCAATCCAGAATCATCTCGTCGTAGCCGAAGATACGGTCGTGCTGCAGCGATCGATAGGAAGAGTGGTCTTGTAGATTGAGAGTCCAGCCACCAGTTCGGCTGGTTTCCAAAGCAAAGTCCAAGCGTTCCTCACTCTGTC
>DMTJ01000365.1 GCA_003477185.1 Lentisphaeria bacterium | reverse complement strand
GCAGGTCTGCACCGGCGTCTAGCAGGTGCGACGCGAACGAGTGACGCAAGGCATGGGGTGTGTAGTCGACCGGCAATCCTGACTCACTCAAATAGACCTTGAACTGCCGTTGGACCGAGCGCACGGTCAACGGCCCACCGCGCTGATTGCGGAACAGAATCCCCCGCTCTCGCCGTCCTGCGAACCCCAACCGCGCCCGCTCTGCCAGATACTCCCGCAGCGCCGACAGCGCCGGTTTCCCCAAGACGCACAGACGCTCCTTCTTGCCTTTTCCGCGCAATCGGGCAACACCGCTAATTAGGTCTACGTCGTCCAGTTCCAGCTGGATCGCCTCACTGATACGCATGCCACCGCTGTAGATCACTTCCAGGATCGCGCAATCGCGCGCCGCCGCGAACGTCGGTTCCCCACGCAGTGCGCAGTCACTCGAATATGCGCGTCGCCAATAACGGCTCGGCGCATCCAGCAATGACCGCACCTCATCAACCGACAGCACGTGGGGCAGATTTCGCTTCTGCTTGGGCCGACGCAACCCGGTAAAGGGATTCACCAGCAGGTTTCCTTCCCGCACCAGAAAATAACAGAAGCTTCGCAACGCCGAGAGCTTACGCAGGGTAGAAGTACGTGCTAGGTTCCATTCTGAGAGGCGCACCAGGTAGCGGCGAGCCGCGCGCGCGTTAATTGCCTCATCAGTTGTGGGCTGTTTCAGGTCAGCGCCCAGCACATTGTCAACGAATTGAACCAAATCGCGCCGATAGGCATCCAGCGTATGCTCGGAGGCATTTCGCTCGCGCTCCAAATACCGGAGAAAGCGATGAATCATGTCGCCAATTGACCCGCTCGGCAATGCTAAGTCTTCGGGTATCTCAGCGCCGCTCATTTCTTTTTCCGGCGCTTTTTTTCTGCTCCCGACTCCAGCGTCACTGTATTGTGCTCCGAGTTGACTTGACGATCGAAAACCGCGACGGTCATCCCATCTGCCCCGAGAGTCCCCGTAGCGGGCAAAGACATTTTGCTATAGCTCCACCCACCTGCAGGAGCGGTGGGCATCTTCTTTCTTGCCCTTTTTTTCTTTCTCTCTGGCCTTACCAAAGGGTGCCACGCCTCTACCAATTGACGGTCTTGGGCAGGCCCAATTCTTCCCCTTGTCCGCAGCTTACGCACACGATCCGGTGTATTGGCCGCCTTCAGCAGAGCTGTAAAATTCACTTGCCGCTTTTCCTTCTCAGCCTCAATGATCGCCACCAGCGCCTGCCACTTCGAGGGATTTAACCGGCGCACAATCGTGGAGAACAACAGACCGACCAACCCCTTCCGCGCGCTGCCAGCCTGCATGAGATTCCCTGCCACCTTGGACAAATACTCCGCAGAGGCATTGCCACCATCTTCCATCGACTGATCTGGCGGCGGAATTTTCGCTTCGTCGCCGATCCACTCGTTAAGCTGTTTTCCATTCGCGCTGGTGGGCGCCAGCGTCAAAATCATGCGCACCAGATTTCGCCCTAGATAGTCGTTATGGTCCTCGGCCAAGCGCTGCTGGGCAAGCCTTCCAGCTCCCGCCATGCAGGTATGGAAAGCACCGTCACACACAGACGACACCATGACCGCTAACATCGACAGCATTCGGCGTTTCATCGTTACTCCCTGGCAGCTGCGTCCGCGATGACATGTGGCAGCCGGCTTTGACACCAAAGACAAAAAAGTACATTCACCGAGCCCAAGATACCAACAGTCAGATCATCGTTACACTCCATAACCTCGATGAGAAACCACAATACACCCACCTGTACTCCAAACCCAACTGCGAGTCCGATCACACTTGGCCAGCGCAGAACGCGCACTGACAAGTAGAAAATAAGATGCAATATTGCAACATATCCAGAGATCGCCACAATCGCCGACTCCTCCTCGCAAAGGACTTCTCCAATCCTCTCACACAAAGAGCCATCTCCGTAGATCAGCTCTACAAACACTAGGATTCCCGTTAGAAAAAGCATGCTTAACGCTCGCCCTGCTAACTTCCGCCAGATCAAACTACGCAACGATATCGGCAGTGTGAGGAGAACGGCCAGTGTGCGCTGACGCCACTCCCAGCCAAGAACATTGCCGACGTGCAAGGGATAAATGAACAGAATCATCGAGATCATTAACCACTCTGTCGCATTAATGTCTTCCATCCGCCAGCCAAGGATAATCGGGACCACCGGCAAGAATAATGGCAGCGCGCCGCCGACGGCAATTCGCCACTCAAACCAGATTAGAAAGTCCCCCCAGCAGCGTCGGCGTCGGCCGTTGGAACGCGTTAGCTGCCAGCCTGGCATCACTTCCAGCCTGCCATTTGAACGCGCAAGAACCGCCCAAGCCATTAGAAAAGCCAGCTGCGAGAGCCCGAAATAGAAGCCCCAACGGGCACTGCCCACACCATCTACCAACTCCATAATGTGGTAGGAAGGACACACCATCTCCAGCATATGTCCGCTCTCGAAGTCGACAAAGAGAACTTCCTGCAGGGCTGGCCCCGCTAGCACGAAAAGGCTGACACTGGCAGCTGCCAGACCACACACGACGAGGCTAGCCGACACTGTCGAACAAAGCAGCGCCAGGTTACCGAGTAGCAACACAAGACCAAGCAACTCCAGATACACCGTAAATACCGTCTCAACGGTGAGTCCTCCCAGAAGCGTAGCGAATAGCGCAAACGGAAGTTGGGCGAGTAGAAATAAAGCACAGCGAATCAACCGCGCGGTCGACTTGCAAAGCAACAGAGAAAGCCAGCCCACGTCGGCGGTCTGCAGCAAGACAAGCGTCCCATCCGCCCGCTCTTCAGCAATCACAGAGCTAAAGGAAGTAACCGTCAGCAACGCCAATGCGAATAGATTGAGGACCGTCAACCTGGTAAAGAGCTCAAGTCCAGCGGCCCCTGAATACAAGGCGTGCACTTTCCCACTGCCTAGAAACACGCAGACCATACCGAGCAAGCCAGCCCGCCAGATGTAGGACTGCAGCGAGCGCTGGTCATCGCGCAGGTCCCGGATCAGTAGTGCGAGCAGCGCAGACGCTCGCTGCCGGAACGCCTTCATGGCAGGAGAAGCTGCAACAGGCGCACCACTTCCGCCTCGCCCGGCTTGGCTCCATCGTAAATCTTGAGCGAGCGCTTGGCTTCGTCCTTCCGTCCCAAGTGGAAATAGCACTGCCCAAGATAGAAATGCGGCTCGACAGCTTCCGGAAGCAGCTGCGCCACCTCTTCAAAAAACGGCAGCGATTCCGGCCATTTCTGCGCGGCCACCAAATTTCGCCCGCGTTCAAATAGGGCGTTCGGCAGGTTCTTGGCAGCCGCCACGTACTCTGGATTCAGCGCCAATGCCTTCCGATACAGGCGCACGGCTTCTCCCGGCCGCCCCGTCTGCAGAAAAACCCCAGCCATATTGTTTAACGCAGTCTGCAACGAATCATCCAACTCCAACGCCTTCGTTAGATATTTTTCGGCCGCGTCGTAATCCTCCAGCCGAAATGTCGCCGCTCCGAGGTCCGAGTACACACCCGCAGTGTTCGAGCCCAGTTCAATTGCGGCCTTATAGGCATGAATCGATGCTTCGACCGCGCCAGCTTTCAGCCGCGCCCGCCCAAGCTGCTCGTGAAAGCGCGCATTATTCGGCGAAGTCTCAACCAATTCCTCGAAGCATGTTGCGGACTCCGCATATTTTCCAGCAAACAGCAGTGTATCTGCCAGTTTGGTCCGTGCATTCATATTGTCCGGCTGATGCGCAATCACCGTGCGAAATCCGGCAATCGCCCGGTCGTACTCCAGCAACTTCGAGCGGGCAACCGACAAGTCATACAGTGCCCGCATATCACTCCTGTTAAGCTCGTACGCCTTCCCGAAACAGCCAGCGGCCTTGGCGTGTTCGCCCTGCTTACCATAGAGCAGCCCCAGATTGACATAGCTGTCCAGATATCTGGGGTTGATCTCCAGCGATTTCAGATAAGACTGCTCTGCTCTCTTCAGATAGTCCGCGTTTGCGAGGCGATCCTCATGATAGAGCCGCAACATCTGCTCGCCGTACGAAGCATTCGCGCGTGCGCTGTTTGGCGCCCGCTTCACATCAGAGCTAACCAACGTCCAATTATTTTTCCACACAGGGTTTCGCACCACAGTTCTCACTGAGTAGCCGACGACCAGCAACCCAACAACGGCAAAGGAAACCTTGCGTGGTACGGCCACTTGGGGCGGGGCCCCCACGGCCCAGGCGGCGATCCCGACGCAGTATGCCACTGACGGCATGTACAAAAAGCGATCCGCCATCGGCGCCCCAATCGGAAACACCAGATTGGATACGATCGAGAGCGTTGCCAGATAATACAGCGGCAAAATCCCGTGCGCCCGTTTGTGCCCCAACGCCCATATCGCCCAGCCCGCCAGCGCCAGATGTAAGACCACACTCAGCAATGCCTCCACGTTCAGAAAGTCCACCGCTGGAATCTGATTGTACGAGTAATCGTAGGACAGCGGATGCGGAAAAACCATCAGCTTGAGGTAGCGAAATAATGTCAGAAATATTGTCGCGTAGCGTTCGGTCGATGTCATTGCCGCGAACGGATCCAGCATCACATCGGTAGACACCCGGTCCCCGATCGATCCGGCGCATACTGCCCGAATCAGGACAAACACGATCGCCACCGCCAGAAAGGGCGCGGTCCATTTGAGCAATTGGGACACCCTAAACCCACGCAAGCAATACAGGCACGCAGGAAAAATGGCCAAAAAGGTAACCGCACTCTCCTTCGAAAACAGCGCCAGGAAGTACACCGCCACCGATCCAGCCAGCCATGCCTTCGCCCGGTCCGTTGCTTGCAGCAGCATCCAGAACGACACCAGCACCAGCAGAAAGCAGAGCACATCGTCCCTGCCCTTGATGTTCGCCACTGCCTCCGTGTGCGAGGGATGCGCGGCAAACAACATCGCCGCCAGCCACGCAATCCACCCTCGATTTGGCAACGCGTGCAGCAGCTTCAGCAAACAGGCATAAAGCGCTAGGCAAGTGATCGCGTACAGCAGCGCGTTGATGCCATGACTTCGCTCTGGCCGAAACGTCGGCTCCTCTGCCGGTCCGCCCCACAACTGCTGCTCTAGCGCAAATGTCACCAACGACAGCGGCCGATAGCGGCCACCGCTCAAGGCCACTTCCTTTTCCAGAAACCCGCGAAACGTGTCTTGGGACATTATTTTGCCGATTCCCGCCACGCCTTCCTTGACGTAGCTGTTGTCGCGAAAGACCACGTAGTCGTCGAGCGCAAAATCATGACCCAACGTATTCACGTACAGCAGAAAACCGAGGGCAAACACCGAAAGTGCCTGCCAGCGAAACGTGGCAGCGTCTAACCCGACCGGCCTCTCTTCCGCGGAAACCCGCCACTTCTTCCGAGCGCGCCTAGCCATCAGCGATTCGCCGGTACAGATCCCCGTAACCCGCCACCATCGACTTCATTGAAAATCTCTCGATGACTACCGCCCGTGCGCGAGTTGCGAACTCCGCATTTTGCTCCCGCGCGAGCAACGCGTCGCGCAAGGCTGCGACAAATTGCTTGTGGTCCGTTAAGTCCGCGATCCAGCCGTCCGCACCGTGCGTCACCGCATCTGCGGCACCACAGGCGGCATTCGTTAGCACGGGCACGCCACTCGCCATCGCTTCCAAGGCCGCGTTCGACAGACCCTCGCGAATCGACGGAATCGCCAGCACATTAAACGCCGGATAGACCTCAGCGGGCAGGGATCTAAATCCTGCGAGATGCACCCGGTCAGAGAATTGTGAGGCCGCGCGCCTTGCCTCGACTGCCTCTTTTCGCGGTCCACTCCCGCCGACAAACACTAGGTGAAAGTCCGGGAACTCTCCCGCTAACTCGTCGAACGCGGCCAACGCGGCCTCATGTCGCTTGTAGGCCCCGAATCGCGCCACCATGCCGACCACAAATGCGGACTCCGCAATCCCCAGTTCTGCTCGCAGCGTGCAGTGCTGGTCTGGCCGAAACACGGTCGTATCGACGCCGTTCGTCACTGTTGCAATCTCACGATTGTTCAAGCCCAACGCTTCTAGATGCCGGGTCAGCCCGATGGTGACCGTCTGCACCGATTTCGCCGCACCGTAGAATCGCCGCCGCAGCGCCAGTCTTTTCGCGGTCTGCTCCTCTTCGGGCATCTCCGAGTGCACCCCGTGCAGCAGCGGAACCGAGCGCCCCCACCAGGTAGCTGGAGCTGCGTAGATGAGAGTTGCTAGATTATGCGTATGCACCACATCCGGCTTCACGCGCCGGATCGCATTCATCAACCGCCAGACAGTGCGCAGCGATTTTCCCGGTGGTTTGCCCAGCACGTCGATGCAGTCGCCGTTGCGAATTAGCCGGTCGGCAAACTCGCCGCGCGTGGCCAGACAGCAGAATTGCACGTCGAACGCTTCGGGGTCCAGCCGATTCGCCACGTTAACTACGCCATTCTCCATCCCGCCCTGTTCCAAAGACAGAACGACGTGAAGCACCCGAACAGATTTCGATCCAGCCATTCCCAGAGCCACCCACAGCCTTCGATCACAAGAACCCGTAGAGTAGCTCGACTTCGCGCCACGACAACCCAAATACGCGCCGCTCGCGGCTGGTACTGCCGCCCACTTGCGTTACTGTACGTATTCTCACTGAACGCTCGCGCCATGGAGGACACAATGTCTCGGTTCCTGACCCTATTTTTTCTCGTGATGGCTATGCTGCTTGCCACGGGTTGCTGCTGCCGCCCCTACCAAACTCGCGCACACAATCCTTATCAGGATCGCACCGTTGACTGGTATTCCTGGCCCAAGGAGAGCATGGAACCCAAGACACGCCGCGTCGCGATCCCACGCGTCTACAAGCGTTATGGCATCAGTCAGAGTGCAAGCATCGGCGTCATGCCGCAATTGCACAATGGCGTACTGCTGGAGTACGAGTAGGCCAATTGTTCGCCCGACTGACGCTGCTCACAGCGCTTGCACTACTCTTCGCAGGCTGCCGGACGATCTACGACCCATTTGATGCCGGCAAGAAATCCCAGGAGCGCGGCGACCATCGCGAGGCAGTAGACGCCTACTCCGAAGCCCTGGCCAACACCCCCGAGTGGACCGAAGCGCAGAACCGCCTGCGCAAGTCTGCCAACGAAGCCATCTCCCAGCGCTACGAAACTGCCAAGCGTCTAAAAGATCCGCTGGCCGCCGCTGAGACTTGCCTCGAGATTGACCGCGTGATCGCCCGTGGCCGCGAGGCCAACGTCGGCTTGGAAATCCCAGACGATTACCCACGGTTTCGCCGCGATCTGCTCGACACCGCCATCGAAACCAAGCGTACTCGGGCACGAGAGCTCGCCGCGCGCGGCAAGTGGCGCGTCGCCCAACGCCTCATCAGGCAGGCAGGTGAAGATTTCCACGCCACCACTCAACAGCACCGACTTCTCCGCGAAGACGCTGTCCAAATCCAGCTCGATCGCGCCCGCAAAGCACTCGCCAAGAACCGCTACTGCGACGCCCAAGAAATCTTACGAGACGCCCGCAAACTTGCGGCAGAAAGCCACGTCAGCGAAGACTTGCGCGCTCTCGAGCAGCGCGTTGCGGACTTCGCAGCCAAGCGCGTCGTTGTCTTCCCGCTTTGGGCCCCGCCTGAAGCCGGTGAACTGCCGCCCGGCTTCCTCGATGACTTGAACCACTCGCTGCATGCTGCGCTACAAGACACCCCGGCCTTTCTCCAGGTTGCCCCACAGACAGAGATCACGAGCTGGCTGCGCACCAACAACCTCTCGCGCCGCTCCCGCAGCGTTGCGAGCTCCGCGAACGCGGGCGAGGACCTGAAGGCCGATCTCGTCGTAAACGCCTGGCTCGAGCGCATGAGCAGTGACGAATCCTCGCTCACAGGCCGCCCAATCCAGGCCCGCACACGCGAGGGAGAGGCCACTGAATACACCCTGCTTTCCGGCCCCTGCCGGATCCACTGCCAAGTTCGCTTCGTGGTGATCGACACCGCGACCCGCAAAGCCGTGCTGGACAAGACCCTCAATACCGTAGCCAAGGGCCGCATTGAGCGTGCCACATTTGCGGGCAACATCCGCACCCTTAATCTCAACCCGGCCGAACGTCGACTCTTTCACCTCGGCGGGAACCGCAGCACCGAGGATGATCTCATGCGCAAGGCTGCCCAACAACTCGTCGACGCTACATCGAGGCTTGCCGGCTGCGACCGATGACCCCGTTGGTCACGGTCGTCATGCCCTGCCGCAACGAACAAGACCACATCGCCGACTGTCTGCGCTCATTACTTGACAGCGACTACCCGCCAGACCGCCTCGAGTTCATGATTTTTGATGGCCAGAGCAAAGACCGCACCCCCGAGATTCTTGCGGAGTGCGCAAAAGAAGATCCTCGCATGAAAGTCATCGCGAACTCCGCAAAAATCAGGCCCGTCGGGCTTGATCTTGGCTTAGCCGAAGCCACCGGCGAGATCATTACCCGAGCCGATGCCCATACCTGCGCGTCCTTACCGAGCTGCTGCGCTCCGAAGACGAAGACATTATCGGGTGCGAACTCGCAGCCAGGAAAGGTCACCGCGTGACTCTTTCACTCCGGGATAGCAGCCGGACCACTGCCCTTCACTCCTCCCACGACGCAAAAATCCGGGCGAGCCGCCCGCGGCGGCCCCACCTTCAGAGATCTTGGGTTGCGGCGCTAAGCATTCCGTGGATGGCTTCACCGCGCGGTCTCGCGGGCGGGTCTATTCGAATTCTCGGGGCGCCACTTCGCGGTCGCGAATTCCGATCAAATATAACAACGAATCGAGCCCAAGAGTGCTAATTGAATTCTTCGCACGTTCTTTCACGATCGGTTTTGCGTGAAACGCAACGCCCAGTCCTGCTAGATTGATCATGGGCAGATCATTGGCACCGTCACCGACTGCGATCGTCTGCTGTAACTGCAGCCCTTCTCGCGCCGTAATCTCCCGCAGCAAATCGGCCTTGCGCTGACCGTCCACAATCGGCAACACAACCCGCCCCGTGACCTTGCCATCTTCGATTTCGAGTTCATTGGCGTACACATAGTCGACGCCAAACCGCTCCTTCAAGTAGTTGCCGAAATAAGTGAATCCACCAGATAGAATCCCGATCTTGTAGCCAAGATCCTTCAGGGTCGTAGTCAGCCGCTCGAGGCCCTCGGTCAGGGGCAGATTCTCCGCGATCTCTCGCAGCACCGACTCATCTAGCCCTTTCAACAACGCAACGCGCCGACGAAACGACTCGTTGAAATCCAGCTCACCACGCATCGCAGATTCTGTGATCGCCATGACCTCGGCACCAACGCCTGCATATTTAGCGAGCTCATCAATCACTTCTGCCTGGATCAGTGTCGAATCCATATCAAATACCACGAGACGGCGAGTTCGGCGGTAGGCATCATCGACATGAATTGCGATGTCGATACCAGTCTGGGTAGCAATCGCCATGAGTTTAGATCGAATCTCATCCGGCTCACTCGGATGGCCAGTGACCGAGAGTTGAATTGCGGCACGAGGCTTGTGCGCAGTCTGGGCGAAACTGATGCGACCGGAGAGCCGGGTAATCACGTCGATATTCAGCCCTTGGTTCGAGATCAGTTCCGAAACAAGGCTAATCTGCTCTGCGGCAATGTGCCTGCCCAGCAAGGTAATGATGCGTCGCGGTTTTCCCTGGCGGCCGACCCACTCTTCATACACGTCGTCGGCGACGTATCGGCTGGTCACCTCAATGCCGAAGCGATCTGCCTGCTCCGCCAACTCTCTTTCCAGGGCAGCCTGGTCGTGCCCGATCGGGAGGCGAACCATGATGCCCAACGCGAGATGACGATGAATCACAGCCTGGCCAATATCCAGAACTTCTGCTTGGTAATGGCTAAGCAAGCGCGTGAAAGAAGAGGTCAGTCCCGGCCGGTCACGCCCGGAAATATTAATGATCTTGATCTGTTTCATTTACGCTGCCAGCCTGGATAATTCACGCGATTCGTAGCGAGAGACCGTAAGGTGGTTGCTATCAGCTGCTTGCGGTAGTAAGACAGGTGGAGTGGTATCGAGATACGTCGAATTTGTCGAACAACGCAAGGTGTTGAGAGTGAGTGCATTACGGCCTC
>DMTJ01000217.1 GCA_003477185.1 Lentisphaeria bacterium | reverse complement strand
CAGTACATCGCGAACTGCTACTACGCAGAGCACCATGTTTTCGCTGGAAAGCCTGTCCGTCAGATTGAGCTGTATGGGACTTTCGAGAATCTTGACATGGCGGAATACGTCTTCTACTTCCTGATAAACAAGGGAGAAGAACTCTGGAACCAGTACAGGCAGACGCACACCGCGGCTGGCGTGCGTAAGAAGTTGTCCTTTCTGGACGGCCTCTATCATGGTTTTCAAGGTAAACTTCGGGAGCGTGCCGAGGATCTGGAGAGCCGGTGCGCACTAGTCTGGTTGGGAGACCCTGGCCTTGATGCATTCTACAAGCAGAGAAACCCGACGATGAGTACTTCCAGAGCAAGAGCTCGCCGCGATCATCAGGCAATGCTGGCCGGAACAGAGCAGGGACGAAGACTTGAGATTGCACCTGGAGTGAGGGATGCTCCCCGCGGAGTCATCGGCTCTCTAAAGGAATGACCACTTCAAAGGCGTTGGTAAAGCGTCTCAGAACCATCTCTGCTGTACTCTCCGCCTGGCTGCTCAGCGTCGCCACGATCTGGGGAATCGTTTATCTGTTCAAATGGCCCGCCAGACTCCCGATTCTGGCCGCCGCAGCCTGGCTTCCTGCGTGCGCAATTTTTGCGTTTTGTAGTCAGTATCGAAAGCTCTATGTCGCTGGGCATGAGCTGACGCATTGGCTTGTCGCGAAGCTGTTTCGCAGGTATACCGGCCGCTTGCGTATCTTTCAGCATCACGGGAGCCTGCTGGTAGGGCGCGTGAATATCTGGATTGCACTGGCCCCGTATTTCGTGCCGTTTTATGCCCTCTGCTGGTGCATTTTGAGCCTGCCGCTTCTTTTTCATAGCAGTGGTGCTGCAATTCGTGAGGTCGGCATCGGTGTTTCATACGCGCAGCACTGGGTGCTGACGTGTGTGATTTTAAGGCGAGATCTTTCTGATCTGAAGTGCTTTGGGCGGATGCTCTCCTGGTCCGTGATTCTGTGCATGAATCTACTGGCTCTGCTCGGGGTACTGCTTCTGCCGCGTATTGACCAGACGCTAATCGAGTTATTCAGGGACTGACACGAAAAGGCAAGGAACTCGAAGCTGCTTCGCTATGAGCCCGGTTTTCGTCGCCGCATCAATAGTTGTGGAAGTTAGGGCGGCTGCCCACTTTGGCACCTTCAACGTGACCATCGGTAAACAGGACTTTGATCCATGCGTTCGCCGGGGGATTGCCGCTTTGGTCGTAAGCGAGGGAGTTGTCTGCCGAGCTCTTGTTGTCGTCGCTGAGGCGGGAACCGAGAACTCTTAGTTGGACTGTGTTGCCACGGTCCGTAGATTCGTCTGGCTGGGGCAGCAGACGTAGACTTTGCCGTCCACGAGTTAGTCGTTGCGGTTCAGCAGGTTGAAGCTCGTGTCGTGGGCGGTGTCGTGAGGCATGAACCCGGAGTAATCACCAGAGTAAATCAGTAAGGCTAGGTCGATGGACTTAAGGTTGCCGGCGCAATTGATCCGCTGGGCCTCCTCACGTGCCCTTGCCATAGCTGGTACAAGTATGGCGATACTTACGATTACGACCAGCGGTTCGATGAGCATGAAGCTCATCTTCCGTGCGCGGTTCATTTGAATGAGTCTCCGGTTTCGGCAGCTTGATCATTCAGGATAATGGTCCGCCTTTCTGCAACCGGGTGAGAAGGGCCGCGATGGTCGAAGGAAACGGGCACAAAAAAGGCGAGGAAACCGAAGTTTCCTCGCCCTGATTCCTGTCAGCCCGAAGGCCGAGGCAGGAATTGGTCTCGGGTGCTAGTTTTGGAAACTAGTGCCGCTGCCCACTTTGCCGCCTTCAGCATGACCATCGATGAACAGGACGTTGATCCATGCGTTCGCCGGGTGGTTGCCGCTTGCGTCGTAAGCGAGGGAGTTGTCGGTTGGACGCGCGTTGTCGTCTTTCAGGCCGGAACCAATGTACCGGTAGTTAGACCCACTTGCCACAGTCCGCAGGTCAGTCTGGCTTGGGCAGCCGTAGACTTTGCCGTCGACCAGATAGTCGTTGATGTTCAGCAGGTTGAAGCTCGTGCCGTTGGCGACGTCCTGAGGCATGAAGCCGGAGTAGTCACCGGAGTACATCAGCAACGCAAGACCAATCTGCTTGAGATTGCCTGTGCAGTTGATGCGACGTGCTTTCTCACGTGCTTTGGACAATGCTGGCAAGAGCATGCCGGCGAGGATGGCGATGATCGCGATAACGACCAGCAGTTCGATGAGCGTGAAGCCCTTCTTACGGTTGCGGTTCATGTGAATGATCCTCCGTTTGTTTTTGGTTATTGCCCAACATTAGGCATCTGGTCCACAGTATAGAAAACTAAAATGCCGATTTCACCCCCTTCGACAAAAAAAATGCAATTCTTCTTGGGCCGCCCGGGTCGCGGTTTCAGTCTTCAATGAATTGCCGAGAAGATCAGGAGCGAGAATTCTGCTTTCTCAGTGTGTCTTCTTTTCGTCGATCATCGCACAGGTGAGTCAGGAGTTCCTGTAACGTCATCTTCATCATACCCGGCGTCACGACTGCGACAATCGGCCATGGGCCGTTTTCCCGGACCGAGCGGATGAACGCATGAACCAGTTGCTTGGGGAGAAAAGCCAGGACCACCACTGGCACTCCCAAGTCACTGAATTCCAGCTTGGCTTCGGTAGTACTGCTAGCAAGTAGCTCCGGAATTGGCGTCTCAAGTTGCGAATAGCTCCACGTGCGCCGTTTGCCAAGCGAAAGCCCCGTACAGCATCGAGTCAGCCACGCCTCGTCTGCCAAGTCTGATGGAAGTAGGTAGACTCCCGGCTGAGGCTCAGCCAAGCGCGTCTTCCAAAGCTTGGCTCAGCGCGGGCTTGGTGGTCTTTGGGCCTACACCGATCGCTTGAAACACTGGCTCGCCGTCTTTCAGTACGTATACGGCAGGAATGCTGCTCACGCCGAACTTCACGGCCAGATCGCGATTGGTGTCAACATCTACTTTGGCCACCACTGCCCGGCCCTCGAATTCTTCGGCCAGTTGGTCGATGATTGGTCCGATCTGGCGGCATGGGCCACACCAAGGTGCCCAGAAATCCAGCAGGGCCACGCCGGCGTCTGTTAGTTCGTTGATATTATCAGTCGTGATTTCGATGGCCATATTTGATCTCCATTAATTTCTTGTGCTTTGCTGTACGCCACGTTGTTCAAACGTGGAAAAATTCCATAGATCTCGGTCGCGCAACTGCTGTAGCTGCACATTGCCCTGTGCCGCTAGCAGCGACTCTGCGATTCGCGGGTGCTCGCTACTCAGGTCCCCAAGCAGCCGCTTGATCCTCGCCCGCTGCAGGTTCGCCTGGTTGCCGCACAGGTTGCAGGGGATGATCGGATAGCCTTGTTCTCTTGCGAACTTGGCAATGTCTGCCTCGGGCGCATTACACAGCGGCCGGATGACCGTATTCCTGCCATCATCGGAGCGAAGC
This sequence comes from Lentisphaeria bacterium, assembly GCA_003477185.1. Taxonomy (GTDB): domain Bacteria; phylum Verrucomicrobiota; class Lentisphaeria; order JABSQK01; family UBA12247; genus UBA12247. Next base: position 12,129 of record DMTJ01000217.1, on the reverse strand, counting down.
TTCGGCGGCATTGCCGCAATTCGGCCGCTGAACAGCATGTTCATCAGAATGGTTTCGTTGGCGTCTTCGCGATGATGGCCTAGTGCAATCTTGGTAAATCCATTCTGATGTGCGTAGTTGTAGAGAATGCCACGTCGTAACCGTGCGCATAGTGAACAATAGGTCTTGCCTTCAGGAATCTTCTCGACCACTACTGAATAGGTATCCCGCTCAATCACAGCGAGAGAAAAGCCGCGGCTCGCTAGCCAGTCGCGATACTCGTCTACCAAAAATCCCGGTTGCTTCTGGTCCAGAATAACCGGCTGAAGGCTGAATGAGAAGCTTGCACGTCGGCGAGTTTCTTCTAGCAGCAGTAGTAAGGCCGTTGAGTCCTTGCCCCCTGAGACCGCGACCAATACGCGGTCGTCGGGCCCGAGCATTTGATAGTCGTGCAGCGCGGTCGTGACTCGCCGGCGCAGGCCTTCCGCAAGATCGCTAATCGGACGGTGAACTCTGGACTCAGAGGCGACGGACATCGATGCGCACCGGTTGCGTTCATTGGCAGAAATGGTGGGCGTTACTGGATTCGAACCAGTGACTTCTACCGTGTGAAGGTAGCGCTCTAACCAACTGAGCTAAACGCCCACGCCTTTGGAGGGAGCGCGTACTGTGATCGCTGCGTAAACGAATTCAAGCGGGGCCCGTTACTTGAAGTCCTTGGGAATAATACTCAATCGGCGAATGCGGTAATTTAGCTTTCGCTGCGTAGTGCGCAGCGACCGGGCTGCCGCCGCGCAGTTTCCACGGTGCGCCTTGAGGCTATCGACGATGATTTCCCGCTCATAAGAATTCACCAGCGTTTCCAGCTCCGCGTCTTCGTCTAGCACAAGCTCCGTCTTAGTCTCGCTCGCTGTCTGCAGGGAGGGCGGAAGATTGAATCCGTGAATGACATCGTCTGTAGAAGTCAGGCACGCCCATTCCACGCAATTCTCCAGCTCACGTACGTTACCGGGCCAGTGGTAGCTCATGATCATGTTAATCGCTGTCGTCGAGATGCGCCGGATTTGCTTGCTGTACTGTTTGTTGTACTTCTCAAGAAAGTGGTCCGCCAGCAGTACGATATCGCTCCGGCGCTCACGCAATGGCGGCATCATGATCGGGAACACGTTCAGGCGAAAATAGAGATCTTCGCGAAACTTCCCTTCATTCATCAGCTTTTCTAGATTCTGACTCGTTGCCGCGACAATGCGGACCTGGACTGAAATCGGCTCATTGCCGCCTACACGTTCAAACTGTCTCTCCTGAATGACACGTAGGAGACGAACCTGTACCGCCATCGGCACATCTCCGATTTCGTCCAGAAACAGGGTGCCACCGTTGGCAATTTCAAAGCGCCCCAGTCGCTGCTTTAATGCACCGGTAAAGGCCCCTTTCTCGTGCCCGAACAGTTCGCTTTCCACCAACCCTTCTGGCAATGCTGCGCAATTCACGCCTACAAAGGGCCCATTTCGCCGGCTGCTTCCGTAGTGCAATGCGCGGGCTACCAGCTCTTTGCCCGTCCCGGACTCGCCGCGAATCAACACCGTTGCGGGACTATCCGCGATCTGAGAAATTAGATTGTAGATCCCGCGCATTGCTGCGCAATTGCCGATGAGGTTGTTGGGGCGGTACTGGTCACTGAGTTCGGCGCGAAGCTCTCGATTCTCGCGGACCAGCGCCTCCCGCTCCTCCATTTGCAGGCGGATTCCAGCGATTGCTTCCGCCAGAACATTACAGATGATCTGAAGAAAGCTCAGGTTGTCACTGAGTTCCTCTTCGTTCCCCATCAGACGATCAATACTGAGCGTGCCGATGACATCTCCGCTGTGCACGATTGGCACACAGATAAAGGCAAGCTGGGCATCACCCCGCGCACCAGTTCGATCAAGAAACCTGTCATCCTCGCTGATATTAGGAACCATCAGGGCTTTACCAGTCTCAGCCACTAAGCCAGTTACGCCTTCACCTATCCGGTATTGTCCCAGCAACTGTGCATCTGCCGAAAGGCCCTTTGAAGCCTCGATAGTGAGGATGTTAGTGCCAGGTTTACGGATGGTGACAGTTCCGCGTTGCAACCCCAACTCATGATCAAGGATATCGAAGACTTCCCGCAACAACGCACCAATGTCTTTATGGTGCGTCACGGCCTGGCTGATGCGATATAGCATCTCTAATTCGCGCTTGCCTTGCGCCATGACATTATCCTTACAAATTTGTAGTCTACCCAGCGCTAACCTTCGTTATTGTTGTTACGTTAACGAAGAATGCCATTTTTGTAGCAATTTAATCCGACCCAAAACCAGAAGCAGGAAGCATGCCATGATTCTGGGAGGGGCTGCATTTACAGCAGTGGAAGGATGTATACCCAGTATCCGACCCCGGGCTCGAATAGGCCATAGTGGCGACTGTAGGCTCGCTCCTGCGGATCCCAACTCCACACGATCAGAATCTCATCAGAATTCTCGACGAATGAACCCGCGTCTAGGTCGCCGAAAGGAGGAAGGGCTCGCTGACCGATCATGTGCCAGCCCGGAGTCAGAGTGGACTGTATGATCGGTTCCAAGATTCCGGTTAGCGGCACGGTCCTAGCAGTCAGGGGCCAAAAGTTGAAATAGCCGGAGCCCGGCTGAAAATCTTGCTCGAGAACCAGCGTGGTGCCATTCCAGCGGAAGCCGCCGTACAGGCCCTGCGCGCGCAGACCAGCCAGATCAACGGGCTCAATGGTGACCGGGTGCGCTGTTACCTGCCAGCCCAGCACTTGCTTTACGAAATACGGGACCGCACCATACAGAATTTGGAAACGCCGGACTACGTCTGGCTCGATGCTTAGGCTCTGCTGATCTGCCATGGCAATAAGATTGGTCGCGTCCAGTGGGGCATCAGCCTCATTTACCTCGAGCAGATATAGCCCGGACGTGAGCAGTGTGGACGCCGTCCAAGACAGCTCTATTCCCGCGGCCTCATGAGTCGTATCTACAGTCATGGTCCAAGACCCGGTTTCCGCCACCGGGCGATAATCGGAGGCCAGATCCAACGCCGGCGACTCGAAGAAGGCCCGGTTTCCGGTGGTTGGCGTTGCACCTCGATCAGGCCGAGGGGTACCGACGTCGAAGCAATTGGTCGCCTTTGCCTCCATACCGATGCGCAGGACTGGATCCGGACCACCAGCGACTGTCATGCTAAACGTCCAGCCTAAGCTAAACGTAGCTGTCGCGGATCCGCTCTGGGCTCCGTCATTGTCCTTCACGCGATAGACGAGGTCGTCTTCGCCACCTCTGAAGCGCGAGGCGGTGTAGCGAAGGGTGCCTGTCGTGGGGACAAATGATGAGATTGTGCCAAGGCGAGGGTCCGTAAGAACCTCCAAGACCAGCTCGTCTGTACCATCTGCCAGGTCTGGATCGACAATCCCCAAGTTGAATGTCTGCCCGTCGCCGGCATCTAGCGCATAGCTGCGATTGGCGACAACCGGAGGCGTGTTCTGAATCGTGAAGGCTGCCGTCGCAGGCTTGTTTGTCACGGCTCCCGCTCCATAGGGATCCGTCTCGGCTGTTGCGGTCATCAGCCACTGCTGGTGTTTGGCTGTGTTTCCAGCTGTCAGCTGTGCTGCTTCTATCAGCGTGTTGCCGGTGGTCCACCGCAGTGAGTGACCTGTCACTGCATCCCCGTCAGGATCTGCGCCCTGACTCACGAGTGTGAGCGAGATCTGGTCGGTAGTGCGGGGGGCGAGCGGTGTAACCTGAACCTCTGGGGCAGGCGCTAGACGATCCGTATCGTTCACGGTCAGGGCGGTCCAGACTAGTGAGGCTGTCTGGCCTGCTGTATCCCAGACTCGCAAGCCGACTGTGCCTGCAGCCGACATCGCTGGATGCTGAACATGCTCGTGCGGAGGCACAATCTGGGCTCCGGTCTCGTCGCCAGAGGCCGTGTTGCCCGCGAAAAACCACGACACTTCGAGCGGTGGAATCCCGCCCCGTAAACTAATGCCAAACGGTGAGGCCACGCCCTCTGTCACCGTGATCGGGTCATTAACCTGACCTAGGGATGCTGGACCCGTGAATGTGCCAGGGCTTGCCGTAAGAATCTGCAAGCGTTCGTCTGTGCTTGGATCTCCGCCAGATTGAAACTCTACAAGATTAACCACGCCATCAGCATCGGGGTCACTATCCCGGCTGGAAAGCAGATCTGGGAGATACAGGAACTCCCAACTATCTGAAAGCGAGTCCCCATCTAGGTCAAGCGGCACGGTGATCACAATTGTGTCTATCCCGCTCCGGGCCTGATCGTCTTCAATCATCACGGTCAGTGTATACGTGCCAGGGGTTGCGAACTCCGCAACCAGATCGTTGGCGAAGACGCCGCCGTTATATAGTCCGAAGTCAGCTCCAGCCTCTGCGGCCGACCAGGTGTAGGCTAAAAAGAAGCTGTTGCCTGGGTTGGTGCCTGATACTGTCAACTGGGCACGTAGTGGCTCTCCGGCTATTGCGGTGGCAGCCAATGTCAGGACCTGCGGCGGGTCCGAGAGGAACTCGTAGGAGAATTCCGCGCTCGCGATTGGGCTTGGTTGATAACCAGTGGCAAAGGTGCGGGCTTTGACGATCGTCCAGCCGTCCACGATGAAGGCCGCAGTGTACAACGTACTGGCCTCGGTCGGGGTGGTGCCGTCGACCGTGTAGCGGATCTCACTGCCGAGAGCGGCTCCCAGCGTGACGGACGTTTCGCGGGAAATGACCCCGCCGTGAGGCGTGATGCTGGGCGTGACACTCACGCCCAATGCGCCCTGGCCACTTCGCGAATTGTTAGACTCGTTGCTCTCGGCTACTGTGTTTGCGAAGTCCGCAAACACAGTGACGTAGGTACCAGTTGGTAGCGCCAACGTCAGCTCGGACTCTGCACCGGCAGATAGTACCTGACCGGCTACATCTGTGAGGGGCGCACCAGCACTGTCGACTACCCGGATGGTGTAGGAGGCGGCGCTGGTTTCTCCAAGATTCTCGATTACGAACGTCGTGTCCTGCTTGTCTTGACTGTGGTACACGGTCCGTACGGAGGCCACAGTGAGGTCTGGAAGAAATACCTGCTGGTCCGTGTCGTTGTTGGTCTCATCGCCCTCTGTGACTGCGTCGCCGGAATCAGCGTGGGCCGACAGCGTCAAGGGGGCGATCGGTGCCAGGCCCAGAACCCAGTTTGCAGTGAAGCTTTCCGATTGACCGGGGGCAAGTGCGGAGATTTCACGCGTTGCCACTTCATTTCCATCCAGTTTGATACTCACGCTGCTAGCTGGAGCGGAAGCCGTTCCGATATTGGTAATGGTCACGTCGACCGCCGCATTCAGGCCGTCCAGGTGGACGGAACTATCAAAGCGCGAGGTCAGGTCTGAAGAGTCTACTAGAAAATCTGCCACCAAAGCGACGTCATCTTGAGACGCCCGCCGGACATCGACAAGCGGTGGATCTATTGGCACGATCACGCCGATTGAACCGTCCGCCAGGGCGGCGACATTGCGAACGACCAAAATCTCGTCGCCGGGCAGCACCGTGGCGGTTGGCGTGCGTTCAAAGGCTGTTTCGGGGCTCAGCAGGTAGGGAGGGAGCCAGCCAAGTCCATCCTGCGAAGTTTGCAAAACAGTGAGCTGCTGACCGATCTCAGTTTGTCGTGGGTAGATCAGAGCGTGGGTGGTGCCATCGCTGCTCCGCGCGGAAATCAGGTCCAAGTTGCCTACCGATCCGCCGGGGGTGGTGATCGTGGTCGGACTCTGGGTTGCGGCCGCGGGTGCCTCGACTAGGTCGTCTTCCTGCAGCCATATCAGCCACGGGGCGCCAGCGCGCATAAATAGCTGAGGGGCATGGTCGGCCGCAGTATCGGCTGTCAACTGCTGCAGGGCTGCCCAAGTTCCTGAGCTGCGGTTAAAGGTCGCGAGAAAAAGCTCCCGGTCGGCTCCGGTTTCAGCATCGAAATCTGTATCAATAGCGACAACCGCGTAGATCTCATTGCCAGTAAACAGGATGTCGACGTCTAAGATCGGGCCCACGGATAATGCTCCGCTGATGCCTCCTGGGGTGGTCCAGCCTACTTGCGGGTCGTAGTAGGCGAACATCAGGACATTCTGCTCGGCCTGCGTCCCTACTAGATTATTGGAGTTGTTGCGGGTCCAGATTGCCATCGCTGAGCCATCGCCGGTCATCGCAAGATGGGGGGAGTGGTCGTAAAGGCGGTCGTTTGTCAGCGTAGTCGTCTCCGACCAAGTATCCGAAGTACGGTCATAGTGTCGAACTGCGATTTCCTGCAGGCGGGCCACGTCACCGATGCTTGCGGTATCAGAGAGGGGCGCTGCGGTATTCTGCCAGATCACAACGAAGCTGTCATCGCTGCCTGCCACGGCTGGTGCAAAGTCCGCGGTGCCGTCGTTGAACAAAACTTCGGAAGCCTGCCAACTGCCGTCGTAGAGTTGAACGTTGAGCATGGTGCGGTTTTCGAGTGTGCGTGTGCCGTCGTCACCGATCCAGGCGAGTAGTGCTTCGTCGCCGGAAGAGGCGACCGTGGGGTGACTGTAGGGGTAAACGTGCTGATGTAGCCCGGCGATCCCGTCGCTTGCTGCCAGATATCCACGGCCAAGTTGCTGCCAGTTAGCGCGTGCTCCGCCGGAACGGCTTGCTGAGCCAATTTCATTCCATTGGAATGTCCAGGCGTTTACGAGGGCCTCGAAACCCAAGAGGCTGGTGCGGTACTCGCCGCCGGTGACCAGTAAGCTGCCGAGTCGGTCGTTGGCCGGACTTGGCGTGACCTCCTGCTCGCCAGCGAATCCGATGGCAATATCGAGATTCACCCCTTGCAGGATCTCCGAGCCATCAGTCCAAATACCCTGGAGCGAGGTTGTGATCTGGCCGTCCCAGGCAAGTGCATCTGTAGAGTCAGTCGGTGTTGGAAGTGTCGATAGCGACCACTCGACCCGGCCGCCGATGGGCACATAGGGGCTGATCGGCACGTTCGGCGGATTCACCCCACGCGTTGGTAAACTTGCGACACCAGATGTGATGTCGTGCTCATGCTGTTGCACGTTCCAAGTATCTGTATCGGTCTCGTATTGCAAGTCTATGGTGGTAGAGAATGTTCCGGGCAGTGGCTCGCCCAACTGGATCTCAAAGGGCCCGGTAGCCAGGACAACGGCAGATCCGTTCTCGTGGAGGGTGAATTGGATATTCAAGTCAGTGTCGCCAATCCCGAAGGCACTCCCAGTGAGCATCGGGAAAAACTCATCGACGATTGCCGGGGCGGCATAAACCAGCGGCTGCGGCGTGGCACTCCAATCACTGCGCAGCTCGTAGCGAATCGTAGCCTCATCAGTCACGGCTCGCAGCTCAATTCCGGTAATTTGAAGCGGCGGCTGCGCTACCTCGAAGTTGGCGTCGTACCAGTTGCCGGTATTGCCCTCGGCATCAATAAGTCGGACCTGAAGGCGCCCGCCTGGACCGAACATGCCGCCCACTTCGATTGCCCGAGTGAGGAGCACAGCATCTTGTTGAGCGCGGCCGGTCGGAGCGGAGAATTCGATAACACCTGGCTCGGCTCCAGCCCAATCCGGGACGATCTCCAGTTCCAGTCGCAATGGAACGGTGTCGAGAAACACCGCAGGCTTGGTGTATGATGAGAACTGGGTGCGAAGATCTAGCACGCGGAGTAATGAGCGCGTATCCACAAAGAAGGTACTGCTGGTGACAAATTCCCCGGAAACCGTGTTTAGCAGCCCGAGTTGCATGTCGGTGCTGACACCTTCCTTCCAGTCAAGGCCAGCGTGCCAGGTGAGGTCACTGGTCTGCCACTCGGTGGTCGGGGAGACTGCCAACGGGCCATCGACGGTCTGCACGTCAATCTGATTCCAGGTAAGCCCACGGTCACTGGACGCGACCAGAGCAAGCTGCGCGAAGGCTGAAACGTCGTCCCGATAGCGAAAGCTCCCCTGAACCAACGCTGTGGAGCCGGCCCCGGCGGAAAAGGCTTCTAGCCATTCCATGGTGGAGGTGCTGACGTCGCTTCGCCACAGAATGTTACCTGCGGTGAGCGCGTCCGCTTCGCGATGCCCTTCACTCAGGGACGCGCGCACGAGGTAGCCAGTGTCCCGCTCAAGTGTGGCGCCATCGCTGTCTCGAAAGTCTGCGAGTCTAAACTCGGCGGACACTTCGCCGCTGCTAGTCATGAAGACAGCTGCGGGCCCATCAGCCGGTGTATGCAGGCCTTCGCCAATGATGCTGACGTTCAGAGCCAGGGGAACTGCCGAGTTACTCAGATTGGTGACCGCCACAGATACTCGAATGGTGTCCGGGGAGGTCCAGACGAATGCGGCCGAATCGGATACGAACGAGAGCCTGCGAGAATCCACCGAGAACCCCGCGGATTCCTCGGAGTCGATGCTATTGGAGAACGCGGTATTTGCCGCGAACGAGCCAGTCGCTGAGGACGCGTAAGGCGGTTCAAGCACTCCCGGCCACTCATGCCAACGGGTGCTAATCGTAAAGCTGAGCGACTCGGCCTGTGACTCCTTGTCGCGAGTGAAATCTCCCGGCCATTCATTCCAGCCGGTGTGCGCGAGAAAGAAATTGGAGATCGCAAAGCTCTGCGCCCGCGGCTCCTGCGCCATGGCGCAGGTGGCTCCCAGGACTAGGAGAGCGGCGAGGTGTGCCCGCCAGTTTGTCGCACGCAGGTGCATCCGCATCCGAAATACCGGACTATTGGTTGATCGAACGTCGGACGACACGAAAGCCCAGGTCGGGAACGAAGCTGCCTGGCGCATCACCGCGCCGGCCTGCGATGCGGAGTTCTAGGACGGGGTCGCTCCAACTGCCGCCTCGGATGGTGCGCGTTCCCCAAGGATGGGTGAGCGAGTTTACTTGATGATCCACTGAGTCTGCGCTGGGATAAGGATACGGGCTGTAGCCGGAACGGCACCACTCGCGCACATTGCCAGCCATGTCATAGAGGCCATTGTCGTTGGCTTGATCGAAACCGACTGGGATTTGCCCGCCGTTGTAGGAACCCACTTGAGTGGTTTTGTATAGCTGGCTTTCGAAAATGTCGCCGCTGTTCAGGAAGTTCGCTTTGCTTACCATGTCATCGACAGTGCCGTCTGTTGTCATCGGGTAGGCTTCGTGGTCCGCGCCAGCTAGTTTGGTGGGACCGCGGGCGGCCATTTCCCATTCGGCTTCAGTCGGCAGATCGTACACAGTGTCGCCGGTAGTGTAGTACTGGCAGAAGGCGATCGCGCCATACCAGCTGACGTTGACCACTGGATGTTTTACGTAGTTTTCTGAGATTGTGAAGGTATCGCCGATTTTGGTAATGCGGATCGGATCGGTCTGCCCGTTGTAGAGCAGCTTGCCAGCAAACGGCCCGCTTAGGGCAAAGGCGGATGCGTTGATCATCTGAATCTCGCCCGCGGTCCACGCGGCGCGGAGAAATTCGGCGTATTGCTCATTCGTGACCTCGAACTTGCTGATCTCAAACTGGTTGATGGTCACTTGGCTGGTGGGGACTTCATCGGAATCGCCGTCGCCTTCTGCGCTCTGCTCTCGGCCTAGCGTCAAGGTGCCCGCCGCGATTGTAGAGACCTCGAAGCTGGCTGGCTCGGGAACCGCGCCAGCGCCTGTTTCGGCGATGACTTTTACCCGCATGTCGCCATTGAACTGCCAATCATAGTCCAGACGCATGTCCCAGATAACGTGCTTCAGTGTGCCTGCAGCAATGCCGGGGCCCACATCGCCCGCTAGTGCAGCAGCAGAGGGCAACAGAGAAAACGTCGTGCCGCCATCTGTCGAAATACGCACGATCACACGCGCGTCCTCGGACGTCGCGAGATCATAGCGAATGTCTACGAGCTTGGTGTCTGTACGCTGTAGCGCAGTCACGTTAGAAACCTGAGGCGCTGCGAGCCCCAATAGGGAAAAGACAAAGAAACCGAAACATAGTTGTTTCATAGCAGAAAGCCTCCTGATTTGCACGTAGCATAAATTAGTTCCGCGACGCGGTCGCGGAGCGAATAATATTGACGCGTGATTCGGCAAATGCGAGCACGGCCAGCAGTCAGTTTGGAACTACGCCCTAAAGCTCGGATTCTGACGGTACTCTTTTCAGGCCAGCATGATGTCCTGTTTCATAGGGAATCGAAGCACGAAAGTAGCTCCGTCGGGCCCGTTTCGTGCCAGCGAGATATCCGCGCCGAAATCGCGTAAAATCCCGTGTACAATAGCCAATCCCAGGCCCGTACCACGGTCTGGACCCTTCGTCGTCATAAATGGGTCGTAGATGCGATCCACGTGTTCGTCCGGAATTCCGCCCCCTGTATCCGCGATTTCAAGGCAGACGTGAGAGCTGGTTTGGTGTGCAGAGATTGCAATCGAGCGCTCGCCTTCGCCGCGTTCTCCGATCGCGTCACGGGCGTTGGCCACCAGATTGGTGACAACCTGCTCGAGCCGACAGGCATTTCCTCGCACGACGAACGCGGGATCCACGTTCACAGAAAGCGTAATGGAATGATTGCCCAACTGGGCACCGAGCAGGTCGAGAGTCTCGTCGACGATATGGGCAAGGTTGACGGTCTCGGTGCCGGCTTGCGCCTCGGCAGAAGCAAACTGACGCATATGCTGAATCACGTCCGCGGCGCGCTCGACCTGATGGATGATCTTCTCGAGCATTTGAGGTGCCCGGTCTTGGTGGGATTCCTCACGCTCCAAGATTACTCGCAGTGTCTCGGCGTACATCCGGATGCTGCACAACGGCTGATTCAGCTCGTGGGAGATTCCGCCAGCCATCTCGGCCAGCGCGGAAAGTCGCTGGGCGAACATTGTCTGTAAGAACAGGTCCTCGCGCGCAGACTCCAGCTCTCGTTCTTTGGCCTTGATGTCGGTAAGATCGCGGATGATTCCGGTGAACAGGTGGGCACCGTCTACCCGTGCTTCGCCCACCCCTAAATACATGGGGAACATGCTACCGTCTTTCCGTCTACCCTCAAGTTCTCGGCCTATGCCAATAATTTGAGCGCTTCCGCCACCGATATAGCGGTCGACAAACTGCTGGTGCCTGTCTGAGTATGACTCGGGCATCAGCGCCGTGACGGGCTTGCCGATAATCTGGCTAGGGTGGTAGCCGAAGATGCGCTCTGCCGAGCGATTGAACGAGAGAATCGTGCCGGTGGCGTCGATCGTCACGATAGCGTCGATGACTGTATCGACAATTGCGGCGTTCAGGCGATCTGCTGTCACCTGATCGCTAAGCTCTACTCCCGGCATTGCCTCTCCGTATGCATGTTCCGTAGCATCATATGGTCGCCAGATGATGCCTGCGCGTCGGGCTCTTTGCAAGCCGGATTGCGCGGAACTGGGCAAGTCCAAAGGTTCTGCGGGGGGCATACTTTAGAGTTTGAAGGCGATCCCGGCCCAAAGCACCGTCTCGTCTTCGCTTGCCAGCGATCCTGCTGGCGCACTTGCTTCGTAGCGAGCGAGCTTCAAAAGCGCGGAAACGCGGTCGTTGAGCTAGCGTTTCGTCTGCAGATTCAGTTCTCGGTCATACCCGCCGGAGAACTGGCCGGTGACGTTTTCGGCAGTATTGAAGGTGTGATATCGTGCCAGCAGCTTGGTGCCTTTGATGGTGCAACTGACGTCCACGTAGGCGTCTTGCAGCCCGGAGACGGCCCCGCTGCCATTGTTGCCCAGAAACTGGTCTGACCAGCCATTGAACTTATGCCCAATGCCAGCCAGCGTGCCGAACGGGCGATCATCGCCGTCTTGTCCGGAATGACCACTATAACCAGCACCAACTCGGACGCCCTCAATGTCGGTGGCGAGATAGGTGTTAAGCATTGTCGCGTCGTGATTCTCGCCAGCTGCATAGTCGGTCTGCCAGGCTGCGGTCAGGTCATAATGCACGTCATGCGCGCAGGCGCCGCCGATTCGTGCACCCAAGGTTGCGGAGTCCGCAGCCGCGGCCGTATCATCTTCGGTATCGAGTAGATAGCCGAACAGCGCCTGGCGATGGCCTTCGGTAGCGGTGCGCGCGGCGTGGAAGATCACGAGTGAATCCAAGTCGATATCCGTGAAAAAATCGAGTTTATCTGCCGAACTCCCG
>DMTJ01000299.1 GCA_003477185.1 Lentisphaeria bacterium | reverse complement strand
TCTGAGATGTAGCCATCACAGCCATCGATGACCGAGTCGTTTACAGACACAATTGCGTTGTTCGCGTAGAGCCCCCCTCCGCGCCCGGCTCGACAGGCCGTGATGCGCACGTTGCTGGCAGTGAGCCCAGCGTCTACGACCGAGATTCCGCCGCCAAGTGTTGCCAGGCCACCACTGATGGTCAGGCCTCGCAGCGTGACCGACGCGTTTGCGGAAATCGCAAGTGCCGATCCTGCGAAGTTCGCATCCAGCCGCGTCTGCGCAATGCCATCGCCTTCGAGGGTAAGTGCCTTGCCCGCGACTGTCAGAGTTTCGCGATAAAGCCCGGGGATGATGTGAATGGTGTCGCCGGACTGCGCGGCGTCAATACCGGCCTGAATGGTCGTGACCGCTGTTGCCACGGAGTCATAAGGCGCAGTCGCGCTACCGCTGGCGGAAACGTAAAGATCCGCCGCTGGGAGCCAGCAGGCGGAAATCATCAAAATGCAGAGACAGTCTCTGCGGAAAAGAATGCGTCGTATCATGCAGGGAATTTGACGCAAGAAAGGGCTTTGCCAAGACCGAAGTCTCAGCAAAGCCCTTATTACGGCGGCTAAGTGTTACTCAGTACCGCCTGTGTCGCCATCATCGGTACGATCAACGGGACCGGGACGCGGGCCATTGACGTGATCACGGACGTGCCGCAAGCGGCGCACATCCTGGCGAACTTCCTGGCGAGCATCCTGAATCTGGTCGGCCACAGCCTGTGCATCTTCGTTTGCCGCGATCAACTCGGCACGTAATTCGCCGATACGCTCACGATCTTCAGGAGTCTTGTCTTCCTTGGCGATCAGCTCTGCGTACTCCACAGAGTCAGCTGCCAGCAGCGCGTTCAACTGGTCGTTCAGATCGCGCACTTCAGCAATGTCTTGGCGAACTTCATGCCGCAGATGGCGAGCCACACGGCGCGGGCTGGGGCGCAGGTCTGGATTGTCGGTACGGAACTGCTCGTTCAATGCCTTGATGGCGTCGATCTGCGTCTGCGCTTCATCAGAACCTTCGATCAACTGGCGACGCAGCTCATTCAATTCCTGGCGCTCTGCACGGGTTGGCTCTTCGACAGCCAGCAACGCAGCGTAGCGGCCTGTAGCATCGGCAGCCACCAAGATGTCATTCAGGGCGTCATGGGCAGCCTTAACAGCGGCCTTGTGAGCCTCGATCGCAGCCAACTGCTCTTCGGTCAGTTCGGGACGTTCGGGGCGGTCTGGACGTGGTGGACGTTCAGGACGCAGGTCGTTCAGCTGCCCGGTCAGGTCACGCAGGGTTTCAGCCAGCTCAATCGCCTCAGTCGGGACCAATTCGTGGCGCAGTTCAGCCATCCGGCGGCGATCTTCGAACGTCGGGCTTTCGAGAGCTGCCAGGTCGGCATACTCAGTGCTTGCGGCGATCAGTGCGGCGTGAATGTCGGCCTTGATCTGGCGGATCTGGTCGATTAGAGCCTGTTGCTCGGGGCTTGGTTCAGGGCGATCGCCACCACCAGGACCGCCGGGGCGTTGTGCCTGGACGGAGATGGCGAGAATGAGAGTGAGAAGAAGTGCGGTGAAGGATTTCATGATGTTCTCCTGATGAGTGGTTCCGTAAGAGATGAACAAGGGAGCTGTGGGGTCGGGGTTAGAAACATTTGCTTGCCGCTTGTACGCCCCTAAACCGCGTGGGGTTTAGTCTCTTTCCAAAAATATCTACAGATTCACAGATTTTCGTTCTGGGCCAGCGCCTGGTCCATCTTCCCAGCTGTGGCCTGCCAGTAATAAGGACTGAGGATTTCCCCGGGGTCCGGCACCCATTCCGGGCGCTTCCAGGCCTCCAGCTTCGCGCACAGATCCGCAGCGCTCCCATCGTGAAATACGCGATCTCGACTCTCCGCTGGCCAGCGCGCCAGCGTCTCAGGATAGGCCAGGCGCTCCGGCACCAGCGGCCAGGCCCCAGCCGCGACCGCTTCCAGTACCGCGATCCCAAAGAATTCGTGGTAAGCAGTGGATGCCACCACATCGGCCTCCCGCAGCGCCTCGGCGTAATCCGCACGACTGTCCTGATGCCCCCAACGGTTCACATGCTCGACGTGGTCTGTTGCGAACTCCGCAAACACCGCTGGCTGCTTGGCGTACTGTTCCCCCAACACATCCACCTCGAACGCCGTACCCGTCTCGTGCAACAGGCGCAGCGCGGCGAAAAACGTCTCAGGATTCTTGTCATGCTCCCAGCGCGCGTTCCACAAAATCCGTAACGGCCCGTTTCGCACCGATACTCGCGCGGGCACCGAATCAATCCCCGGTGGATGCACCGCCGAACGTTGTTGCGAACTCCGCAACTCTTCCAGATGCGCATGATCCGGCATGCGCCGGAGAAACGCCTCTGCGGCCTCATAGAAGCTGCTGCGGTGATATTCGCTATTGAACCAGACGGCATCTGCGGAGATCGCACTGATAATGTTGGTGTAGGCAAAGTGATGATCGCGCGGTCTCGCCGTACGATCCGGATAGGTCAGTTGATTCTCGTGAAAATAGAGAACTACTGGCAACTTGCGAAGTTCGCAGGGAAGTAGCCCGCGGAAGCTGGCCACATCGAGCATGTCGGAACACCAAATCACATCCCAGGTCTCGGTGCGCTCTCGCAATTGCGCGGCAAACGTGAGGGCCGCGTGACGCATTCGCCACTTCCAGTTTCTGTCAGGCAGGGTCAGCAGCGTGAAGTCGTGACAGCTGTGCTGTTGCCACTGACGCAAAAATGCGCGGTGGCTGCCCCCATAAAAAGGCTCAAGCGCGAGAATCTTCACGAAACACCGGAATCAGGAGACGGGCGACAACCACCAAACTGAACAGGGCCCATGGCACGGCATTTAGACCAACCGGCCATGGATCGACCAACGGCTGCAGAATGGCGCTGTTCTCTGGCACGTACCAAGTAAGGAACTCCCAGGCCACGTCAACTTCGCTGAGCGGTCCAGCATTCATCTGCCCAAACACCGCACCACAGAAGCAAACCCAGACCGAAAGTACGGTTGCGAACGCCGCAAGAAGTTTCCGCCGGTCCAGCTCACAGGCCAACGCCAGAGAAGCAGGAAAACAGGCAAAGAGAAAGAAGCGCGGCCCCCAAAACCAACCACCATACCAGGACCACCATTTCGCGTAAATCACCACCAGCCCGATCGTAAAGGCAAGCCATAGTTGCCACAGGTCTCGCGTCTGTGGTTTTGCGGAGTTCGCAGCACCCAGAAAGAGTCCCGGCACATAAAAAAGCAGCCCCTTTCCCACTGAAAACAGGATCGAAACCACGCCGAGAATAAATGGATAGCTGAACCCTGTCTTGCCGGAATATGGCAGCACCGTGACCATCCCGGCATCGCCGGAGTAGCCAAGCGCGAATGGGGAGCCGCGGCGGATCCACGCTTCAGCCAGAATCAGCACCAGCGGCAGCGCGGGGCCCAGCAAAGGCAGCCAGCTCTTTCATTGGCGGCACAGCACCAGCGCGAGCAGGCCGCCAGCGACGATGGTCGGCGGTGTGTTGGCAATGCCGAGACCAATCAACAGCCAGCCGCTGAGATCGCACCGGCGCACCAGCCGGACGCTGCCGACGGCAAGCAGAACCGCGGTAAACACCTCGCCGTAGAACTCGCGCTGATGTGCCGCGAACATCGATCCGGCGACCAGCAACAGCAGCGTGCGGCGACGCACTGGGTCAGGCAGCACATGCCCCAGCTCAAACCATAACACGAACAGGGCAATTGCGAACACCGCAAAGTTGTACAGGCCCGCGGCAGCATACGGGTTTTCCGCAAGCGTTCCGAGAGCCACCAATGGCAGCGCGCCCAATGGCCCGATCAAGGAGTATTTTCCGTCGGGTATCGTTCCCCGCAGAATCGCCTGTACCGAGTCAAAACGGATTGCGCCATCGCCATGCACGCGATGCTCCGTGAAAAACAGACACAGCAGCAGACCGGCGATCAGCAGGGCCACATCCAGTCTGCGCGCAGCCCACCGGCTCTCTGGGGCGAGATCCGGCGGGCACGCGGTCATGGCAGGACTACTTGCGCTCCTTCTTGTCCTGACGCTTCTGCCGCTTCTGCCAATCTTCAAACTCGTCCAGCGTCCCAGGGTAGTCGATAATCTCGCCGTCCTCGATCAGGATGATCCGGGTGGCAATACTTCGCACGAACTCGCGGTCGTGGCTGACGAAGATTGCCGTGGTCTCGACCAGCGAAAGGGCGTAATTCACCGCCTCAATGCTCTCCAGGTCCAAATGGTTTGTGGGCTCATCAAGCGCCAGCAGGTTTCCGCCCTGCAGCAGCATTCTGGCAATCACCAGACGGGCGCGCTCGCCACCGCTCAGCACGCTGATAGGCTTGAATACATCATCCCCGCGGAACAACATGCGCCCCATCGCAGAACGAAGCTCATTATCGGTGATTCCCTCATCACCAGGATTCCACTGGGTCAGCCAGTCGATGGCCTTCTCGTCACCAGCAAGGAGGCTGGTGTTGTCCTGCGGGAAATCGTTCACCTGCACGGTCTCACCCAGAATCGCCTTGCCAGAATCCGGCGCCAGCTCGCCGAGCATGATGCGCAGCAGCGTGGTTTTGCCAGCGCCGTTTTTACCAATGATCGCGATTTTATCTTCGCTCGTGATGCTGGCGGTGAAGTTCTTGAACAGCGTGGTGTCATAGGCTTTGCTGATGCCCTCAAGCTCAATCACGCGATCCCCGAGCGGCGTCTCCGGCTCGAAACGAATGTAGGGTGAGATGCGCGAGCTCGGAGCAATCTCATTCAGCTCAATACGGTTGAGTTCCTTCTGGCGCGAGGTCGCCTGCTTGGCCTTACTTGCATTGGCGCTGAAGCGGTTGATGAACTCTTTGAGCTCAGTAATCCGCTTCTCCATCTTCTTGTTTTCCTTCTGCGCACGCTCTTTTACCATCGCGTCCGCAGTCATGAAATCATCATAATTTCCGGGAAACATCCGAATCGACTGATAGTCGAGATCGGCAATGTTAGTACATACGCTGTTCAGGAAATGGCGGTCATGGGAGATCAGCACCACGGTACCGCGCCGGCGGGACAGAAAGTTGACCAACCAGTCGATGCTGGCCATGTCGAGATGGTTAGTAGGCTCGTCCATTAGCAGGATATCAGGATCGCCGAACAACACCTGCGCCAGCAACACGCGCAGCTTGAAGCCGCCGGTCAAGGAACTAAGGGGCTCGTAATAAAACTCATCGCTAATCCCGAGGCCGTTCAGCAGCTTAGCTGCATTAGCCTCCATCGAGTAACCGTCCGCCTCTTGATAGGCCAGCTCTAACTCACCGCAAAGGTGGCTTTCTTCGTCGGTCAGGTCGCCTTTCGCATAAAGATCATCCAGCTGCTTATGGATGCTCCAGAGCGCCTTATCACCCATAAACACAGTGTTGAGCACAGTTTCATCGTCAAATTCATAATGATCCTGCCGGAGATAGCCGAGACTACAGTCCTTCTCAATCATCACCTCACCGGCGGTTGCTTCTTCCTGGCCGGTAAGAATCTTCATGAACGTGGACTTTCCAGACCCGTTCGCGCCGATCAGGCCATAGCGGCACTCCGGCTTAAATACACAATTTACCTTTTCGAATAGCACGCGCTTGCCGTAGCGCATGGTCAGATCGCTCGCTGAGATCATTCCGCTTCCCTGGATCATAATAGTGGTCAAAGATGCGAAAACGTACGCGCATGCGCGAAATTCACGCATTGCGAACACGACCATCCAACTCATAGTACCGGCCCCACGCTGCTGCGCCCCCCGGAACTTTTCATGGCGAAACGCCCGTTTAACGAACAGGTCGAGACCTACGTCACCGACCTGATGCAAGAACGCCGTCATTCCCCTGCGGACACCGCAGCGAAAGCGGCGCTCTTCTGCCTCAGCCGTGTCTACCGTTTTGCCGTGCAACTGCGCCTGACGCTGTACCGGCAG
>DMTJ01000383.1 GCA_003477185.1 Lentisphaeria bacterium | reverse complement strand
TCGCCTCGGACGAGGATTGGCAACGGCGGCTCTACGTGCGCTATGCGTCGGCCGAGGATTCTCTGGTCTTGCGTGGCGACTCGATCGCTGCATTGTCCGACCGCGTGACGCTGACGCTGGGGTACACACTCAAGGAGTTTGGCGATCTGGAGGGCGGGCGAGACGTTGGCACGCAGCAAAAGACCGGATACGATGAGCGCGACTGGGATGCCAAGGTAGAGCTGGCGCTTTCTGACAATGTGGCGCTCACGGTGGCACATCAAACGGTGCGGATTGACGATGCTTGGCGAACCCACAAGACGGTGTACGGGACTACTTGGCGCGGGCTGTCGGTGGGCTCCGAGCTACGGCGAGTCCTCGATCAGGAGCGGTCCCTCAGCTACCTGCAGCTGGCAGTATACGATGGACCCGGATTCGTGGACGAATTGCATGCTGGCGTGTCGCTACAGCGACAGTTGGAGGATCGCGACCGGCTGAGGACCGGAGATCGTCATGACCAGCAAGGGTTCGAGGTGCAAACGCTGGGCGGCTTTGTGACGCTCCATACAGCGACTGCCGTCGGAGACCTGACCTACGGCGTTGAGGCGTATCATGACGAGGTGAGCTCGTTCAAACGCAAACTGGATGCGGCAGGAACGGTCACAGGCACGTCGATCCAAGGCCCGGTCGCCGATGACGCGACCTACGACACGGTCGGCCTGCATCTGCAGGACAGGATCGCCCTGAATGAGCGCTGGAGCCTGACGCTAGGGGCCCGCTACGAACGATCCGAAGCAGATGCCCATGCGGTGGAGGACCCGAACTCCGGGGGGGAGATTCAGATCGCCGATAGCTGGTCGGATGTGGTCGGCAGCGCCAGGCTTCAGGTGGCGCTGCGGGAAGATCGCAGCTGGATTGCGTATGGCGGAATCTCGCAAGGCTTTCGCTCGCCGAACCTATCCGATTTGACGCGATTGGATTCGGCGCGGACCGATGAGATTGAGACGCCTTCGCCTAACTTGGATCCTGAGCACTACACTTCTTTTGAGCTTGGGGTGAAGGCAGAAACCGAGCGCTATTCGCTGCAGCTGGCGTGCTTTTACACAGGCATAGACGGGATGATCGTGCGGACGCCTACGGGCCAGATTGTAGACGGTGACTTCGAGGTGACCAAGCGCAATGCCGGAGATGGTCAGGTGCACGGCGTGGAATTTGACGGCGCCGTGGACCTGGCGGAGAAATGGTCTGTATTTGGTGCGGTGACGTGGTTAGACGGAGACGTGGAGAGCTATCCGACCAGCGACGCGGCCGCGCAGCGAGAATATTTGGACCGGCTGATGCCATTGACCGGGCGGCTGGGCGTGCGCTGGGAGGCGCGTGACAACTGGTGGATCAGTGTGGTCGGCACGGCTGCGGCCGACGCGGATCGGCTTTCGACCCGCGATCGCGGTGACACGAGCCGTATTCCGCCCGGAGGAACACCGGGATATGCAGTCCTGGACCTGCGGGCTGGCTGGGAGGCGACGGAGCACCTGACGATTACCGCTGCGGTCGAGAATCTCGAAGATCTAGACTACCGCGTCCATGGCTCGGGGCTCAATGAGTCGGGCCGCAATTTGGTCCTGGCTGCAGAGTTGAAGTTTTAACGCAAAGCCAAAATTGGTTGCAACCTGCGCCAATATTTCGTATACTGAACGCAGAAGGTGGAGCGGCATATGCAGGTTGTTCTTTGTTCGGAAAATAGTGATGATATCGAGTATTGGCAGGAGTATTGCGTCCGGCTTCCTGAGGTGACGATCCATGGCGGGGACATTCTGGATCTGCAGGTAGACGCGATCGTGCTGCCGACAAATGGCTTCGCGCTGGTGCCCGAAGACCGTGATGTGGTGATCGAGACGGCGTTTGGCAATGAAGTGATGTCGCACCTGCGCATGGACATCTCGCATAATCATTTTGGCGAGCTGCCCGTCGGACAGGCTACGATCGTGTCTAGCGGTGTGGAGCAGGTTCGGTTTCTGATTGCAGCGCCGGTTGTGCGATGTCCGCAGGCAGCACCGGGTGACTGTTTAGGGGCTATCTAGCCATGCGAGCCGTCTTGCTGCTACTGAAATATGGCGATTTCGAGGGGAGGGGACAGCCCGTCCCGCTCAAGCAGCTGGTGCGTAAAATTGCGGTGCCGGCGTTTGTTACGGCACAAGATCAGCTGTCAGCTGGGTCAGCTGCGGTGCAGTTCCGGCAGGCTGTCGAGGACGTCCTGCATGTCTCTCCTGACCTGCCCTTGAATTCCCGCGAGGCATGGCAGCGCCAAACAGGGAGGTTCATCGACCAATGAGGGCCTTGGTGCAGCGCGTGCGATCCGGGCGTGTGACAGTAGACGGCGGGTGCATCGGCGAGATCGGTCACGGAATGGTGATCCTGCTGGGAGTTCGCGACGGCGACACGCGCGAGGAAGCGAAACTGATCGCTGAAAAATGCGCGAACCTGCGAATCTTCGCGGACGCCGACGGGCGTTTTGACCGATCGCTCGCGGACGTGGCAGGCGCGGCGTTGGTGGTCTCGCAGTTTACGCTCTATGGGGACTGCCGGAAGGGCCGCAGACCGAATTTTACGCGGGCGGCTCGACCGGAAATAGCCGAACCGATCTACGAGTACTTCGTCGAAGTTTTACAAGGCTTGGGATTTCGAGTGGAAACTGGCCGCTTTGGAGCCATGATGGGAGTGGAGATCAGGAACGACGGCCCAGTGACCGTCATGGTGGAAAGCAAGGACGGATGAGATGGCCTTAAGAGCAGACCCGGCGCTTCAGCCCCAGCAATTACAGTCAATGGTGCGGACCGCGCTTGCCGAAGACATCGGCGAGGGCGATGCCACTACGCTCGCAATCGCCCCCAAGGGGGTGGTGGTAAATGCGCGACTAGTGGCGCGAGAACGCTGCGTCGTGGCCGGGCTGCAGATTGTAGAAGCGGTCCTCTCAGAAACCAGTAGCAATGCCGCCCTTTCTATTCACGTCGAGGACGGCGAGGTCTGCGAGGCGGATCAGTGCCTGGCGGAAATCTCAGGCGAAGCCCGTGGGATTCTTACAGCGGAACGGACGCTGCTGAACTATTTGCAGCGGCTGAGCGGGATCGCGACCATGACTTCGCACTATGTAGCGGCGGTGCGCGGCACCAGTGCGAGAATTCTCGACACGCGCAAGACCACTCCCGGCTGGCGCCATCTTGAGAAGTACGCCGTCCGAGCTGGCGGCGGGGAAAATCACCGCTTTGGCCTCTACGATCGCATCATGATCAAAGACAACCACCGTCTGATTGCCGCGCTGGAAGGGCCCGGCGGGATCACCCGCGCCGTCAAAGCCTGCAGGCGCCAATACCCGATCCTAGAGGTGGAGGTAGAAGCTGACTCGCTGGACGAGGTCAAAGAGGCGTTAGAGGTCCAGGCAGATTACGTCCTGCTGGATAACATGACTTGTCAGCAAATGCGCAAGGCGCACGAGCTTCGCAAAGAGATTTACCAGCAGTGCCTGCTCGAGGCCAGCGGTGGCATTACCTTGGGCCGCGTCCCGGAGGTAGCGGTCACCGGTGTGGACTACATCTCGGCCGGCGCACTCACACACTCATCTCCCGCGATCGATATAGGTCTGGATTTCTGCATGCCTGTGCAGTCAGCCTGACCCATTTTCTACGCGGTCGGAAGGTAATTCAGTAGAAGTGCGTGCAGTTTTGCGTTGCCGAGCGTCCTCCAGATAGAGGGCTTTGATGTGAACGCGCGTGGGTAGGCAAAAATGAGAAAAGCATCGTATCGATTGGCTGCACTGGTCATGAGCGTTGGACTGTTGATTACCGTGATGTTGACCGCAATGGTCGGCTTCAACATGTATTTCCGCAACACGGTCTCGCTCCAAGAGCGGGCTTCCAGTCTGCTCATCTTCACCTTTCTGAGCGTCGTCGTGTTTCTCTTCAGCATCGTCGGCATCTCCATGATTCAGCGCGCCCTGCGTAAGGCCGCCGCGCCCCCGAGAAAACCACGTCCTGACTTTCCCTTCAGCCAGCAAGATGCGTCCGCCTGGATGGTCTCGATCATCCCGGCCGTCGAGAAGGTTTCTGGGCGGAGCTTTTCGACCTATCCGACGGTGAAGCTGGTTGATTGGCTGGAGGTCGGAGCCCTACTCGCGGATGAGCTGGGAACTGGCTGCGAAAAGTGCAGCGATGCATTGACCAATCATCTGCTGGAACTCACCGCCATGCAGTCTTCCTTACGCATGATGCCCTACGTGATCGGCAAATACGGGATTCGTACGGGCGAGATCTACCTGTTGCCAGAGAATTCAGACCGTCTGCTCGAAGAGGCAGGCCTGGACAGCTCGCATCTGGATGACGTCATCCGCCTCACTCTCGCGCATGAGTTGGTCCACGCGCTCCAGGATCAAGAAACTGGCCTCGCTGAGCGCCTGGCAGGGCAGCGTGATCCGATGGCACCGTTCAATGTGGTGATCGAAGGACAAGCCATGGTGCTGCAGGCAGAGGTTGCTCGTGAACTGGGGCTCTGTGAGATCGAGGCCCGTCTCGCGGCTTTGCTCGAAGGGCGAGCTGCGCCCAAGTCAGGCGACGCCAAACGCATGGCGGATGTCTACCGTGCTGGGAAGGAGATCATGCGTGGCGCGATGCAGGATGGCGGCGCTGAAGCGATGTGGGATCTCATTGAGACCCCGCCCGCCTCCGTTTAACGCGGTTCCCGATCTGGGTTTGGATGTGGCATTTGGCCACGGCCTGCTAAGGTAGGGCCACTCTTTCTTCTAGCCGGATTTTTGAATCGATGGCGAAGTCCTCTGCAGGTAAGCCTGCGTCACCTACCGTAGACTCGACGGCGACCGTCGTGGCCGTGTACATCGCCCTGATCACGCTGACACTGGCCGTGTTCTGGCCGGTGCACAGCTTCGAGTTTGTCGCTTTCGACGACGTCGATTACATCGTTGAGAACGCACAGGTGCAGGCCGGCCTGACCGGCACCGGGATTCGCTGGGCCTTTACCGCGTTTCACTCCTCGAACTACCATCCGCTTACCTGGCTGGCGCACATGGTTGACTGCGCCCTGTTCGGGCTTAATGCTGGCGGGCATCACCTCAGCAACCTGCTGATGCATATCCTGGCCAGCTGTCTGTTATTGCGCGTCCTGCATCTCGCCACGCGTCAGCTTTGGCCCTCGTTACTGGTCGCGACACTGTTCGCGATTCATCCCCTGCACGTCGAGTCCGTCGCCTGGGTATCGGAACGCAAGGACACGCTGAGCACAGTCCTCTGGATGCTGACGTTATGGCTGTACGTGCGGTATGCCCGGAAGCCTGGAACCCTGCGCTATCTTGCCGTCGCGGGCTGTCTACTCCTAGGCTTGCTCGCCAAGCAAATGCTGGTCACCGTCCCGTGTGTACTGCTGCTGATGGACATCTGGCCGCTGAAGCGAGTGTCGCTGTCGCAGGGCCGGTCGGCACTGCCGGAGTTTCGGCGCTTGGCGATCGAGAAGCTGCCCTTGCTGGGCCTGGCGATCGTGTTTTGTGCGTTGGTCGTGATCGCCCAAGGCGAGGCGGTGGCAAGTACCGATGTGATTCCGCTCAGCCACCGCTTCACCAATGCAATCGTGGCCTACGTGGGGTATCTCTGGCATACCATCGCCCCGATCGGGCTGATCTATTACTACCCGCACCCCTTAGCCTCGCTGTCGATGCTCAAGATCATTGGCGCGGCCGGACTGCTGATCGCCGTATCCTACGGAGCCGTGCGTTGCGGAGTTCGCAAACCGTATCTTGTGGTTGGCTGGCTCTGGTACGTGGGCACGTTGGTGCCAGTGATCGGGATCGTGCAGGTGGGGGCGCAGGCGATGGCTGATCGCTATACCTATGTCCCGCTCATCGGCGTGTTTATCGCGCTCGCATGGGGCCTTCGCGATTGTGTCGAATCGCGGCCTAAGCTGCGGGGCGCAGTCGGTGCGATCTCCGCAGTTGCCGTGGCTGTTTTGGCGCTGCTGGCCCACCGCCAAGTGGGGACCTGGCGTAACACCGATACGTTGGCCGCGCATGCGCTTCAATACTCGCCTACCAACCACATGGTTCACGAAATGCTGGGCAGGCATCTGTTTCTGCGCGGGGAAGGCGAAAAGGCCATCGGCCACTTGGTGGAGTCGATCAAGCATGCCCCCGACTGGGCTAAGTCCCGCGCCGCACTTGGAGCTGCGTATCTGAAAGACAATCGCTTAGAAGAGGCGCTCCCGCACCTTGAGCGCGCGGTCGCCTTGAACCAGAATCTGCCGGAAGCGCAGTACAACCTGGGCCTGGCTCTCAAGCGCTCGGGGAGGCTGGAAGCTGCGGAGTCCGCACTCGCTCGTGCCGTAGAACTGGAGCCCGCGCATGCCGAGGCCACCCTGGAGCTGGCAGGCCTTACGGCTGCCAGCGGCAACCAAGCCGAAGCCAGCAGACTCTACGACAGAGCCCTGGCTCTGAAGCCGGGATGGGTAAACGTGTATGTGAACCAAGGGCAGGCCTTCGCCAAGGCAGGGAAGCTGTCCGAGGCAATGCCCCTGTTTGCCAAGGCGCTGGAACTCCAGCCGGACCTGATCCCCGCCCGCCAGAACCTCGCTCGGGCGTTGCGCGAGTCTGGGAAGTTGGAGCGTGCTCTTAACGAGTATCGGATCATCCTGAAGCAGGCGCCCGACCATGCCGTTGCGCTCAGGGGGATCGCGAGCTGTCTGACGGATCTGGGGCGGCCCGACGAGGCCCTGGATCATCTGGCGCAGGCCGAGATCAGCATAGCAGTGCCGATCTATCGAGCGATCGTAGCGGAGAGCCTGCAGGCCAAGGCCTATGCGGCGGCCTTGCCCGCGCTTCGCCAACTCACGGTTGCGGACTCCGCAAACCCGAGAGTGCACCGTGAGTACGCCTTCTGCTTGACGCAGACGGGCGATTTACCTGGTGCCAGCGAGGCGTTTCGGGCCGCGCTGGCTTTGGCACCAGACGCCAATACGTACACCAACCTTGGCAACATCTGGGCTAGGCAAAAGGAATGGGCCAAGGCGGTCGACTGCTTCGAGCGAGCGCTGAAGATTGATCCGTCGCACCAGGCGGCAGCCGGGAGTTTGAAACGCGTGCAAGAGATCGAAGGTGCACATCGATGAAGGTGCAGCTTCAGTGACAGACCGCGAAAGACATGCTGTGGTTGGTGCTGTCGTTTTTCGGGGGATCAGCCTTGAAGCCATGCGTCACTGTGGCTGGCAAGAAGCGAGCGAAATAGCTCGCCTAGCAGCTGGCCGAGGCCCTCGGCTTTGAGTTAGCCTGAGGCCCCAGCCTCCCTGGGAAAGCGATGTCAGTGGTCTTTGGCGCCCTCGTAGAGGGCATATTCGACCGAGTCGACCAAGGCTTCCCAAGATGCCTCGATAATGTTCTCGCTGACACCGACTGTGCCCCAGTTGCGCTTACCATCGCTGGACTCAATCAGTACCCGCGTGCGGGCTGCGGTCCCAGTCTCGCCTTCGACAATGCGTACCTTGAAGTCGCGTAGCTGCACGTCTGCGACCTGCGGGTAAAAGCGCATGAGGGCCTTGCGCAGTGCCTGATCCAACGCGTTCACCGGACCGTCGCCTTCTGCAGCAGAGAGCTCTGTCTCCCCGTTCACAATCACCTTCACGGTGGCTTCGCTGAGGCATGGCTCGTCATGGCCGCGCTTTTCGACGATCACACGATAGCCGTCGAGTTTGAAGAACGGCGTATGGGTCTCGAGAATCTTCTGCATCAACACCTGAAAGGATGCGCCGGCTGCCTCGAACTCGTAGCCTTGGTTCTCGAGCTTCTTCAGCTCGGCGAGAATTGCCTTCACTTCAGGACTCTTTGCCTCGAGCTTGATGTTGTGCTCTTCGGCCTTCATCAGCACGCTCGCGCCGCCGGACAGGTCGGAGACGAGAACGCGCCGGCGATTGCCAACCTGCTCTGGCTCGATGTGCTCGTAGGACTTGGAGACCTTCTTGACGGCGTCCACGTGAATGCCGCCCTTGTGGGCAAAGGCTGTGGCCCCGACGTAGGGCAGGCGAATGTTCGGCTGCATGTTCGCCAGGTCGGTGACGAAGTCGCTGGTCTCTTTCAACAGCGCCAGGC
Organism: Lentisphaeria bacterium; assembly: GCA_003477185.1. Taxonomy (GTDB): domain Bacteria; phylum Verrucomicrobiota; class Lentisphaeria; order JABSQK01; family UBA12247; genus UBA12247. The sequence goes on along the minus strand of DMTJ01000383.1, from coordinate 21,161 downwards.
GGCCGTCGGGAAGACAGCGCCTGCCCATCTTCAGCTCTAGATTCGGGATCACGGAGCAGAGGTCGGCATTGCCGCAGCGCTCGCCGATGCCGTTGATCGTGCCCTGGATGTGCACGGCTCCAGACTCGATTGCAGCGATCGAGTTGGCAACGCCGCAGCCGCTGTCGTTGTGCGTGTGGATGCCTACTTCTACACCTTCGGGCAAGCGCCTGCGCACTTCAGTCACGATCTGGGTGACGCGACTCGGCAAGCTGCCGCCATTGGTGTCGCAAAGCACGATGCAGTGGGCACCGGAGTTTGCGGCCGCCAGGATGGTCGACATCGTGTAGTCAGCATTCTCTTCGTAGCCGTCGAAGAAGTGCTCGGCGTCGTAGATGACCTCGCGGCCCTGATCACGCAGGTACTGGCAGGAGTCGCCGATGAGCGTGAGGTTCACGTCTGGGTCCACGCGCAGGACGTAGTTCACGTGTAGCAGCGAGCTCTTGCCAACGATCGTTACTGCCGGTGACTCGGCCTGCAGCAGCAGCTTGATGTTGTAGTCGTCCTCGACGCTGTTGGTGGCACGTCGGGTGCTGCCGAACGCTGCGATCTTCGCATGTTCGAACGTCAGCCCGCGGACATCCTCGAAGAAGCCCATGTCTTTGGGGTTCGAGCCTGGCCAGCCGCCTTCGATGTAGCTGACGCCGAAGCTGTCGAGCATCCGGGCGATGCGGACTTTGTCGATCTTTGAGAAGGAAACCCCTTCTGCTTGTGCGCCGTCGCGTAGGGTCGTGTCGTAAATTTTTATGGTGTTGGACATCACACTATCTCCTTGCCTGATTCTGTGCAGGCTTCAGCGCGGAAAGCGCTCACATGTCTTCGATACGAAAATGAACCGGTGGTGCGGTCACCGCGGCCAGATCAGAAATCTGCTCCAGCGTCTCGGTGACCAGGCCTTCGCGGGCCGGATGGGTCATGAAAACGATCGGCACACTTGGGCCGGACGTCTGGTGCTGGATGACCTCTGCCAGTCCAATACCTGCTTTGCCAAACGCGGCCGTTAACTGGGCCATCACGTTCGGCTGATCCTCCGCATGTACGCGCACGTAGTGGCGTGTGACGATGTCGGCGGCTGGGGGGAGACTGACACTGTCGTTGTAGGGACAGAATGGCGGGGTCCGGCGTGCCGTGCCGTTAGCCAGGTTCAGGCCTACATCGACAAGATCTGCGATCACCGCACTGGCGGTCGCATCGCGTCCGGCACCAGCACCGTAGAACATGGTGTCGCCCACGGCGTCGCCAGTCACGAAGACCGCGTTGTACACTTCCATCACGCCGCCGATCATCGACTTAATCGGCACCAGCGTTGGCTGTACGCGAATCTGCAGGCCGTCCTTATCTTGCTTGATGATGCCCAGTAGCTTGATGCGATACCCCGCTTCTAAGGCGATGCTGATGTCATCGGTGGTAACATCGCGAATCCCCTGCTTGGCAATCGAATCCATGCCCAGCCACTTGCCGCAGGCCAGCGAGCCCAGCACGCAGGCTTTGTGGGCGGTGTCATCGCCATCCACATCCAGCGATGGCTCGGCCTCAGCAAAGCCAAGCGCCTGCGCCTCGCTCAGAATCTGGTCGAACGGTGCGCCTTCGCGCTCCATACGGGTGAGAATGTAGTTACAAGTGCCATTCAGAATTCCGTAAGCGGCGGTGACGTTGTTCGCCACCAGCCCTTCGCGAAATGCCTTGATGATTGGGATGCCGCCGCCAACACTTGCCTCGTAATAGACATCGACGTGATTGGCACTTGCCGCTGCAAAAATTTCATCGCCATGATAGGCGAGCAACGCTTTGTTAGCCGTCACGACGGGCTTACCCGCGTTCAATGCAGCAAGCACAAAGGTGAGCGCGATCCCGGTCCCACCGACGAGTTCGACGACCACGTCGACATCATCGCCATGCAGCACATCGTTCGCATCCGTCGTCAGTACGCCCTCCGGCAAAGACACCCCACGATCCGTGGTAATGTCGAGATCAGCAATGCGGGTAGTGGTCAGGGTAATGCCGGTTCTGGCGGCGATTAGTTCGCCGTTATCCTGAATCCATTTTACCATCCCAGTGCCGATGGTACCAAATCCCAACAAGCCGACGCGGATCTCTTTCATGATGTGCCCCATAGTTTCTCAGGCGATTGTGTAGCCTGCCAGCACAGGAAAATCCCGTGATTCTGGCGCAAAACTGGGTACGCTACACCGGGGCGCAGACTTGTCAGGAATCTTCCGCTTCGTTCGTCTTTCTCGCGATCTGTTGGCTCACTTCAGACGATCGACGCTAGAGTTGCGGAGTTCGCAAACCTTGGAATAGATCATGCTCGCAGTTCTCTCTCCCGCCAAGTCTCTCGACTTCGCACCGCTCGAAGGGCGCACCACGGATCCAGACTTCTTGGCCGACACGGGTGCGCTCCACACAGTCATGCGCACCTTCGACGGCCCCGGTCTACAAAGCTTGATGGGGATCAGCGAAAAGCTGGGTGCCTTGAACGAAGAGCGCTACACCACGTTTGAGATCCCGCAGCCAGACATGGCTAAGGCCGCAGCGTATGCTTTCGCAGGGGATGTCTATGATGGCCTGGAGGCGGTGAGTCTGGCCGAAGACGAACTGGCCTATGCGCAGGACCATCTGCGGATCTTGTCTGGTCTTTACGGGCTGTTGCGGCCACTGGACCGCATCCAGCCACATCGCCTGGAGATGGGCACCAAGCTTGAGAATCCACGCGGCAAGAACCTCTACGAATTCTGGGGCAGCAAGCCCACCGAGGCACTGAATGCCGCGCTGGCAGCGAGCGAATCAAAGATCCTGCTGAACTTGGCCTCGAACGAGTACTTTCGGGCCGTGAAGCGCAAGCTGGTCTGCGCCACGATCATCGAGCCGCAGTTTCGCGAGCACCGCGACGGCAAGCTGAAGATGATTAGCTTCTTTGCCAAGCGAGCGCGTGGCACGATGGCCCGGTACATGGTGCAGCGGCGCGTTAGCACTGAGACCGAGCTGTTGGCCTTTGCCGAGGACGGCTATGTGTATGATGCGGTGGGTTCCACACCCGGGAAACCGCTTTTTGTGCGCAAATCGGAGGCCACATAATGTTCACTCTGCATAAGCAAGACAGCGAGAGCGCTGCTCGTACCGGAACGGTCGAGACCACTCGCGGATCCATTCAAACGCCTATCTTTATGCCAGTCGGCACCCGGGCCACGGTGAAAGCTATCTCCGTGCCCGAGTTGCATGACATCAAGGCGCAGATCATTCTGGGCAACACCTATCACCTGAACCTGCGGCCCGGTACCGAGATTATCGAACAAGCTGGCGGCCTGCACAAGTTCATGGGCTGGGATCGTCCGATCTTGACCGACAGTGGTGGCTTTCAGGTGTTCTCCCTGTCGAAGCTGCGCCAGGTAACCGACAACGGCGTGACCTTTCGCTCGCACATCGATGGCTCCAAGCTGTTCATTGGCCCGAAGGAGTCGATGGCCATTCAACGGATCCTGGGATCTGATATCGCGATGGCGTTCGATGAATGCCCGCCATTGCCCGGCACGACCCCTGAGATCGAGTCAGCGGTGAAGCGGACTATTGCCTGGGCAAAGCTTTGCCTGGAGCAACCGAAGGCAGAGGGTCAGCAGCGATTCGGCATTGTTCAGGGTGGGCTAAATTGCGATCTCCGAAAACATTGCGCGCAGGAGCTGGTGAAGATGCCGTTCGATGGCTATGCCGTGGGTGGCCTGAGTGTCGGCGAGACGCAGGACGAAATGTACGATGTCTTAGACGGGACCGTCCCCCACCTGCCGACCGACAAAGCGCGCTACCTTATGGGGGTCGGCACCCCGCCGCAGTTGGTCGAAGCAGTCGCCCGCGGGATCGACATGTTCGATTGCGTGCTACCGACCCGCGTCGGCCGCAACGGTTCGGCGTACACCCCACACGGCATGCTGCAGGTGAAGGGGGCAAAGATGAAGGCGGACTTCAGCCCGATCCAAGCGGATTGCGCGTGCTACACCTGTCAAAACCACACCCGTGCCTACGTGCGTCATCTGGTAAACGTGGACGAGATCCTCGGCCTTCGGTTGTTGACCGTACACAACCTCCACTTCTACCTGGACCTGATGCGCCAGATTCGCGAGCACATCACGGCTGGCACATTCGGTGCGTTCCGTGCGGAGTTCGCAGCCAACTATCGACCGCCCCAGCGCGGCTGATCCCACTGGAAACCACAGCGGACGAGTTACTGTATCCCTTTCTTCTCACCCGAATCCTGGAGCTGTTATGGCCACTCTTGTTACCAACCCCGCACCTGATTTCACCGCTACCGCCGTCATGGCTGATGGGTCCTTTGACGAGGCCTTCACCCTTTCCAGCCAAAAGGGAAAGTACGTGGTGCTTTTCTTCTATCCGCTCGACTTCACCTTCGTCTGTCCGAGCGAGATCATCGCTTTCGACCGCAAGCTGAGCGAGTTCAAGAGCCGTGGCTGCGAAGTGATCGGCGTGTCTGTCGACTCCCATTTCACGCATTTCGCGTGGCGCGAGACCGCACCGGAAGCTGGCGGCATTGGCCGAGTTGGCTATCCGCTGGTGGCAGATCTCAGCAAACAGATTGCCCGCGACTACGGCATCCTGTTGAACGAAAGTGTTGCCTTGCGCGGTCTGTTTCTGATCGACAAGGAAGGCGTTGTGCGCCACTCGACCATCAATGATCTGCCAATCGGGCGGAACATTGACGAGGCGGTCCGCACCTTGGACGCGTTGATCTTCCATGAGACCCATGGTGATGTCTGTCCCGCTGACTGGAAGGACGGCGACGACGCGATGACTCCATCCGCCGAAGGTGTTGCGAGCTACCTCGCCAGCCACTGACGGTAAGCCGGGGCAGCCCGGTTCCGGGCTGCCCTGAGTGGGGGTCAAATCATTCGCCCCCAGTTGGGCTTAGAGATCAAGCGCAGGACCGACATGCAGGTTGCCTCGACCGTTCCACTTTCCTCTGGAAAGCTGCAGGCAACAATCCCGTATTCTACAGCTTGGAAGGAAGGGAAAGACAGACAGGATCCAATTATTTTTTTCCAATTCACGGTGCAGCATAGGGGTTCCGCAAGGTCGTCGGCGTGCGCCCCCCGATCGAAATCAACCGTCACCCCAAAATCTCACGACGCAGGTTGGCAAGTAGGTCCGCTGCAGGAATCGCAGTGACGTCATCACCGACGATTCTAGCGCGTCGCTCGCGCACCGGGCCTATGTAAATGCGTTCGAATTACCGGAGAGAGGGGAAGTTGCCACCGTCTGGCTAGGCCTCACTGAAACTCGTAGGTGGCACCAACCGCGTTAAGAGAACACCCCGATAAAGGCGACCACCCCGCTGATGAAAAGGCCATAGTTGAGTACGGTTCGTGCCGGCGCATGTCCTGGATAGACCTGCACCGAAATATGGCTGGCTGAAAGAAAGCGTTTTGTCTTGTGACGCGAAGGCGGTTATGATACCGGCTTCGCGTGGAATGCCCCTATCGTCTAGACGGCCTAGGACGCCAGGTTCTCATCCTGGTAACACCGGTTCGAATCCGGTTGGGGGTACCACCTTCTCGCAATTCAGCGGGCATTGCGGAGTTCGCAATGCGCGCTAGAGCGGCGGCTGGCTGAAGTGCCTCGCGAAGCATTGTGACCCGCTTGATCGTCACTTGCCAATATCGTGGATCCTGCCACTCGTCTCCGAATACGAGCTCGTACTCGGCCTAGTTGCAAAGGTCGCCACGGATCTGGTCGCTGAAGAGTACCTGCTGGCCGTCTTGGTAGCAGCTTAGTACCCCGTTCGTATAGCTGACCACCACATGCCGATGCGTGCCCGCTTTCAGCGTGCCAAAAGTGACTTCTGGTTCGGCGCCATTGTCGCCGGTGTGCGGAGTTCGCAACCGGAGCACGAGGTTGTCTCCAGATTGCCCGAGGGTGACGTTGCGGTGGTAGGCATCACGCGACAGAGTGACGATTCGGGCGAGCCCCGATTGATTCAGGGTATCGGGTGTGAAGATGCACTCAAGTGTCAGCTCATGCGTGAGTTGCAATGCCTCAGACAAGGTGTGGCCAGCGCCGGGCGCGTTCATGGCCCCATTGGCGAGGATCATCTTGCCGTCCTTGATGGTGGCGGCGCCGCGCGGCATCAGCGACGGGGAGCCGGCCGGCCAGGCGAATAGCGGAGCAGTCGGGTCAGGGGGCACGCCTCTTCTCCAGACAGGCTGAGGCACTTGAGGTTGCCGCTGATGTCGCGCAGGAAAATGCGGCCGTTGGCAAAGGTGAGGTGCGGCCAAACACGGCTGTTCAGGACTTTACGCTGGGTCTGAAAGGATGAGTGGTCGATCCGGGGCGCGCGTTGCGGACTCCGCAATCGAGAGGTCGCCGCCGTTAGCCCAGAGCAGCAGGCGGCCATCGGCTGTGGCAATGCAGAGCTTTGTTGGCCCAGTAGACGTGTTCGTCGTGAACCAAGGGGCTGCAGACGCCGGATGCCTGGCGCACACGCCAGACCTCGGTAACGGTGCCATCGAGCTGGATTGCGAACATCGCACAAGCGCGCTGATTGTAGCGGCTGGTGATGATGACACGGCTCCGCAATACGGCAGGAGTGGGGATGTCGTTCAAGTAGTCCGTAAGCCACGGTATGTGCGCGACTTGCTCGCCTGCGTGTTCGGGGTCGAGGCGGGTGAGGCAGAGCCCAAGGGCGGTGAAGAGTGCTAGACAGGGGACGCCGTCGATGGCTATCGGGGCCAGGCCGCCAGAGTGCCCAGCGGGATCACGGTTCTGTGATGCCCAAACTTGGGCACCGGTGCGTTTATCGATGGCGATTAGATTTCCATGGTCTGGAGCATTGACTTCGACGATAAGCCAATCTAGGTGGACGAGGGGTGCGCTGGTGTAGCCGTAGTCGCGCCCGCCCTTGCGTGCGGGTGACGCGGGGCCGCTGTGGGACGGCGAAGGCGTCGTGGAGGTTGGTGCGCCAGACTACGATGACGTCTTCGGCTGTGTGAAGACAGTGAAGTTCACCGTCGCAGGAGAGGGGGTAGAGAAAGCGTGTCTCTGGGTCAAACTCTGGGGCGGAGTTGGGCCCCTCATTGGTGGTTTGGTCGCCGACGACGTGACGGCCAAATCTTGGGCTTGGGTAGGCGAATTCCCAAAGCCGGGCCCCGGTTTCCGCGTCAGTGGCTCGGATGGTGTCGGTGCCGTTGCGCCAGCCGAGCGTCTAGACGACACCGCCAGCGATGATGGGCGCAGACGAGCCGCTGCCTACGAATTGCTGCCAGAGGTGTAGGTCTGGCAGGGCTGGGTGTTCAGCCCAGTTGCTCGAGTCGGACTGGTTCCGTCGCGATCTGGACCGCGCCAGTGTGGCCAATCTGCGCCCAGCAGCAGAATCGGCAGAAGCAGAAATGCGCAGTGACTGCGCATGAGTTACAGGCCGCGGCCAGAGGCACGGGGCTGGGCGGGGGGCTTCTCGGGCACGGTCTGTGGGGCGATCTTGCTGGACGGCGAGGAGCGGTACCAATGGCTTCTGTGGAAGTAGGGATGGGTGTGCGGATGGCTGTGATCGTGGTAGACGTCGCAATGCATGCAGTGTACGTGCCTGTCGCCGCTGGCGGCGGCATTGTGGCGGCAGCCGCAGAGACATGCGGCAAGTAAGAGGACAAGGGTAAACGCCGTAACTCTCATGGAGACTCCTTCGGTTCTGATGGCTAGGAAGCCTGTCAGGCTTCTGGTAGAATGTGATTCCTCGCCCCGGCAAATGCAAATTTCCGTATCAATCGGTGTTGCGTTCGAGTACAGGTGGAGATACGATTGGTGAGTTCCAGCTATCGGAAGTAACCTACTGATGAATAATGCACAACGTGCGCAATTACTCGAACGCGGCTATGTCGTGATTGATGATATTGTCGAGTCACAGACACTCAATAAGGTCCGAAACGAGCTCCACGCTGTTGTGGATAAGACGATTTCGGCCATGCATGCTGAGGGCAAACTGCCGTCTGCCTTCAAGGACGCTGGTTTCGACTATCAGCTGGCGAAGGTCGCCGAGCACGACACTGCGCTGGCACGGGAGGTGATCTCCCGCATTCACGGTGACGGGGGAGAAGGCGGACACATGGGCCCGGGCATTTTCCAGCTGATTACGCATGAGACGCTTATGGAGCATATTGAGGATCTGGTGGGGCCTGAGATTATTGGCTCGAGCGTCTATCGGATCCGGCCCAAGGCTCCCGGGTTGGAGCGTGGTGCGGTGCCGTGGCACCAAGATAGCGGGTATTTTCTTGCACATTGCGATCGCACACTGGTGGTGACCTGCTGGATTCCGTTAGTGGATGCCACGGTAGAGAACGGTTGTCTGTATGTGATGCCGAATGCGCACGGGGATATTCTGCGTCACCACACCGAGGGGCCTGGCGGGTACCTGATCATTGAGGACGAGGATCTTCCGACGGGCAAGCCGATCCCCCTACCGATGCCAACTGGTAGCGTGTTATTTATGACCAATTTGACGCCCCATTGCTCGTATCTGAACCACTCGGATCAGGTCCGCTGGAGTGTGGATCTGCGCTATCAGGATGCAACGGTGCCCAACAATGTAGGAGGCCTACCGTCTGAGATTAACTGGGATGACCCGAACATTCAGGTAGCCTGCTATCCGCCAGAGGCTGACTTTGTGTTGCGGAGTCCGCAACACCCGGAACGAGAGGTGCGGACTTGGCAGCAGCTGCATGCGATTCGACAGGCATATTTTGAAGATAGGAAGCAGCACTCGGCTCAGGTCATTCATCGCGGCCGTTGGACAACGCGCTCCTCACGCTGACCATTGGCGAGACGGTTGGAGCCGGGCGACTCCGGGATAGTCTCATGATATTGAGGCGATTTCGGTTATAGTAGCGGGGTAGAAAGCGCGGGATAATCCAGGAGTAGGTAGATCTATGCTCGGTCGAAAGTTTAAGAACCGGTGGGCATCCGCTGGCTTTACGTTGATCGAAATGCTGATGGTGGGCGCGCTCGTCGCGAACATACCGCAGGGGAACTTTGGCCAGGCGAAGCAGAGAGCGCTGCAGACAACTTGCGTAAATAACCTGTCGAATATTGGCAAGTTGATCGCGATGGAGGGCCAGTTTCCGAAGGCGGCGTTTTACCCAAAGGACCCCCGCGAGAGTAAGGACAGCATTCGTAAGATTTTGGGCGGCGGCGACAAGCAGTGGGTGTGTCCTTCGATGCCGGAAGCGCTAGCACGCCGTGGCCTCACGTTCGTGTATAACGATTCGCTGGCCGGGCAGGTAGACCCGCGAAAGCCGTCGAAGAAGTGGGTCTTGATCGAGATGAGCTGCGTCTCGCAGTTTACCGAAGCGCCGCACCCGTTGGGCTATAACGTGTTGTTTGCCGACGGGCACGTGATCACCACGCATAGGCTGCCCGCCAAGATCCAGGCCGCCTGGAACCCAGAGCAGTGAACCCCCAGCGGCCATTCCGGCGCGAGCGCGGTCAGGCAGTCATTGAACTGCTGATTGCGATGATCGCACTATTGGTGGCACTGGCGGCAATTCTGCAAATTTCCGTGACCGGGCATGAATCAATTCGCAACATGGCCGAAGCCCGAGGGGATGCAGATAGCAATGCCAAGAATGATGTGGGGGCCTTCACAGGCGGGACGATCGGAACCTGGGAGGATGGCGACGATGCCCTTCGCTATACCGCGGATGATGAAGGTACGGCGCCGGTTTTCTATGGGCTGGAAGACTATGAAGCTGAACTGACCGGTGGGTTCGATGTGACAAGTCTGGATGCCTTGGGCTTTTACGATGAACTGTCCCCGCAGCTGATCCCCTCTTCGATCGGGCTGTCTGCAGTGATGTACGAAGGTGAAGCATCGCGGACCGTAGAGATTGAGCCTGCCTTGCGGTCGCTTCTGTTTATGACTGTGGACGAGATCCAGCTGAACGACAAAATCTACATGCCGGGCTTTTCCGTGAATCAGTTCTAATGAAGCTGCAGCTGAGGCAAAAGTGCTCCGATTGTGGCCAGACGATCACTGAGTATGTGCTCATGCTCGGACTTACGCTCGGCGTGCTCGTGATCAGCGTCCTGTTTTTGGGGGTCTTTCAGGAGTGGGCGTGGCGGATTCTGCAGCTGATCGGCATGGAATATCCGTGAGTTGGCCGGCGAATTCATACGAATTGTGTAAGATACTCAGTATCTACGTGTAAGGATCAATAGTAGGAACGCTATAGTCAGGAGGTACTCATGAAGCGGTATCAGCGTAGAAAAAAGCAGCAGAACTGCGGTCAGGCGATCGTAGAGTATGTGTTGATCATCGCCATTGTTGTCGTAGCCGCTGTGGCTATTCTCGGCATTTTTAGCGATACCGTGCGCACGAAGATCGCTGGAATTGTTAAGGTTTTTGATCCGGATGCGGATGTCTCGTCGGTAGACACTACATCTCAGGAGATCATGGAAGACCTCGACGAGACCGGTGTTGACGGTGGTACGCCGTAGCCAGAGCGGACGCCGGGGAAAGATTAAGCCCAGCCAGCGCCATAAGGGGCAGGCTATTGTCGAATCAGTGATCGCCTTCATGGTGATTTTGCTGATCTTCTTTACCCTGACCCAGCTGATGCTGCTGGCTTCCGCCCAGTTTATCGCGGATCATAGTGCGTTCGTTGCGGGCAGATCACATGTGGTCGGATTCGATCATGACGTGGTGCAGCGGGCCAAGGAAGTCGGTTCAATCGGGCTGGCTGGGCACGTAACGAATCCACCAGCGCTGGAGGGTCTGTCCACGCTTGAGCTGGGCGCAATCGAGCCGGTGCTGATCGGGGAGTTTATCCAAGAGTCTGGTTATATCCTGCGCTACGAGCATTGGCATTTGGTGGATCTAACCCTCCCGGCTAATGAAGATGAGATCGTCGAAACCTTCCAGGTAAACGTGCGCAATTACCCCGTCGATCTGCCGATGAGTGACGCATTTATGGGCGATACGATCGACTTGCGGGGATCTGCAAAATTGTTCAATCACGCCGCCCTGTACTTGGAGTAGCCCCATGCGGTTTTGCCAACGCCAGCGGGACCGAGGGCAAGTTCTGATCTTTGCGGTGATCGTTGCGACGATCCTGCTGTTCATGGCGTTTTTTCTTTTTGACCTGCAGTCTATGGTTCGCCTGCGCGCGCGGAGCCAGCACGGCGTGGATGCGGCGGTCCTTTCTGCCGCTGCCTGGCAGGGCCGATCGCTCAATACAATCGGCGAGCTGAATCTGCTGAAGGCCTCGCTAAAGCTGATCACGGACGTGGATCCTACGGCTGATGACTCGCTGGAAGGACTGCTAGAGTCGGTACAGTTACTCTCCGATATGCAGGTGCGCATCAGCTACGCAGGGCCAATGATCGGTGTCGCCACGGCGCAGCAGGCCGCCAAGAACAACGGGCTGCGTACGACCGAAACCTTTACTGGGCATTGGCGGACCCACTTCGACGAGTACATCGCGCCGGGAGGCGTCTACGAGGCGACCTACCCGCCCTATCAGGGGTATGATTGGCTACCGAGCTACCAGACGATGGTGGAGCAGGCCATAGCGAATGGCGTGGCCTGCCAGTTTGTGAACAATCGCTATCTGTCGGGCCTGCCCCAGTTGATTGGAAACGGATCGGACTTTCTGATGGATGTCGGCTTTTACAGTGCCGTCCATTCGAATCACTACTGCTGGTTTTATCGCCGCGGTATTTCCTACAGCGACAGATATGACTTTAGCTTAATCGAGCTAGATCAGAATCTTGATGACTACTTTCCGGGCAGCGAGTTTCTGCCGCTGTATGTCAGGTTTGCAGCGTCCGCACCGCACATCGAATCGAACGCAATGCTGCTAGATCGCGGGTTCGACCTGCTTGACTCTGAGCAGGAGGGTTATGATCAGATCACATGGGGGTTGTTTGAGGACAATGTGGCTGGCAAGGCTTGGGATGATACGGGGGACTATAACTTCGTGAATTCTTTTCTTCGTTCGGATTTCAAAGAGAGCTACACGTACGGCGGCGCAGCAGCCCGCGCGATTCTGCAGGCCAAGCCCTCGCTGATTCTCGGCAGTCCCAGCTGGCGTTATGGCGAAGAAACCGCAGACGATGCGGACACCCTTGGCGACGCGCTCTCGTTTTCTGAAGAGGAGATTCAGGGCGGATCATTCGAGAGCTACGGCGAGCGCCTGAGTGCGGCCGAGGAGCGGATGCGCTCTCTGTCTGAAGCAGAAATGGTGAAGACATCGGCCGCAGCAAAGGCCTTTGGCCACCTGGATGAGACCACGCCTCCTCACGCGGCTGGCGTGGTGTTGCCAGTCTTCACCGACGTTCGCCTGATCCCGGCCTCGCTGATCAAGGCCAACAGCACGGACCGTAATCCCGAGTTCATGATGTTCCTCATTGAGTATTTCGGGCACCCCTCCTACCCTGCGGTCCCGTCAGACATCCGGGAACGGTACGCCTATTTCATCAGCGCAATTGAGCGGTTTGACGACAACGCTTCTGGTTTTCGAACCGGGTGGCTTACTTTTGACGCGTGGCGCGCTAGCTGGATGGCAGGGCCAGATGGTGTGCCTGGGAATGCCGACGACCGCCAAGACCCGTGCCACGTTTCGGGCGGAGGCGGCGGCGGAGGCGGAGGCGGATTCAGTCCTGGCCCACCGATTTTGCACTAATGCGTCTTCTGCTGCCATGCCTAGCCCTGGTGCTATCCTGCTCAGGCGACGTCTATACCCTGCGGTCTGGCACGGGCTCCGGGAGCTTGCTGGAGAGTCTGGATGCGCGTGAAATACTCCGTGACACGATCGAAATGAACGGGGTGCAAGGCGAGCTCGCGGTCCATCACACCACGCTCTGCTGGGAGGAGGTGCGTGCACAAGTAAAACGCCTCCTTGGCTGCCCGGTGCTGGAGCGCAATCGGAACTCGTTGCTGATTGAGGATCGCCACGGGAAACAACTGACGCGGCACTATCTGTTCGCAACCTCGGCCGACAAGCACCCAATCATCTTCTCGATCACCGCACCCGAAAGAATTCTCACGGCCAAAGTGCATGAGTGGCCTGACGCTTTTCCCCGCCCCACAGCCGCCCACCCCAAGCACGTGATGCATCTAACCAAGCGGCAGGTGGACTTAGCGATCTTTACCACGCCATCCCAGCAGCAGACTGCCGCCCGCGGTTATGATGCCCAGTTGTCTCTCGACGGCTGGCAGCGTCTCGATAAGGCTGCCATTGGTACTGGAGCGGTATATCTGAAAGAGCGCCCGACACGGATCCTCCTCTTTTCCACTCTTGTTAACGACCAGGGCGGCACCACTGCTGCAATATTCATGAAACATGGAGATACGATGGAGACGATCAATGAGTGACCCCAACACAGACAGCATTGCCCGGGGGGTGAGCTTCCTCAGCTTCCTTGCTGCAGTAATTTCCTTGGCCGGAATTGGCTGGATCATCTATGATTCTCAGCAACGGCACCAGGAATCACAGGCCGCGATTGCCGCGCTCTCGGAGGACTTAGCGGCCTCCCGTAAAGAGGTCGCAGACCTGCGCAAGTCTATGGACGAACTCGAGGCCCTGACCGGTCAGCTGTTTGAAAGCACCCAGGATAGTATGGCCAGAGCCGCGGTGATTGACCGAGAGCGCCTTGATGCCTCCAGCCTTCCCGATGGCCTCTACACCCTGACCAAGACCGTCGAGCTGCGCTATCCGCGCCGCAGTGGGACCTACACCGAAAAGTTCAACATCGTGCACGCCAAGCAGTCCTATGGAGAAATTAACGACCGCAAGTCCGTGAATATTGGCTTTGCCTACGTGCTGGGCTTTCGCGCCCCGCAGTTCTATCTGGACTTCAATGGTGACAATGCGATCGATGTCAAGGTGATGCACGACGTCGTCCACGCTCTGCCCATGGGCTCCCACCTTTCCCAGACTCTGAACGAGTTCAACTCCCAAGTGATCTACAACACATTTTTGAGGAACTACGCGGAGGCGGACTACACCAGCATCAAGGATGTGGACAAGAAGGCCGAGGGCACGGCCAGAGCGCTGTGGAAAGTGGTGAATGACACCTTGATCCCCAGCTGGCTTTCTCACTGAGCTGCCAGCTATGGTCGCTTAGTTGCCCCGATCCCGTTCCCCTCTTCCTTTGCCGGCCCGTGCCCGTGCCCCAGAGCACGACGTCCTGGACATCCACACCGCTGCCGTCGATTCCGTCGTCAGCCACGACCCTCTCCACGGTGGCTCCCCTCGTTCTCACGCGGGCGGTGAAAGAAGCTACCGGACACGGGTAAAGGGTAAAGGGCAGGGGGAAAGGGCTACGCTTTGCTCGACCTTCTGGCGCCGCCTGGCGCGCGGCGCGTGCGCATTAGAGGTTGCACGAGAAGGGCTTTGCCGGTAGACTATAGGCTTGTACCGCAAAGCGTCCCTTCGGAGAAACCTATGGCTGGGCTGATTGACCAGATTGAGATTGCCAACACGCAACAACCGCACTGCGCAACAGTCCTGTTGCTGGATACCTCGCATTCGATGACGGTCGGTGGTCGCATTGACCAGCTGAACGAGGGGATCGCACTTTTTCATAGCGAGGTCTGTGAGGATGAATTAGCCCGCAAGCGCGTGGACCTCGCTACCGTAACCTTCGGTGAGCGCGTTGAGATTAACCAGCCCTTTACGCCGATCGAGCAGTTTCAGCCGCAACCATTGCGAGCCCGGGGCCGCACCCCCATGGGAGCCGCGATTCGGCAGGCGATCGATATGGTGCAGGAGCGAAAAATCCACTACAAGACGCTCGGCGTAGACTACTACCGGCCTTGGATTTTTATGTTGACCGACGGTGAGCCTACCGACATGCGCGAGGGCTCAGAGGCCTGGAACGAAACCGTGCAGTTAATTCACAGTGGTGAGGAAGACAGCAAATTCCTCTTCTTCGCCGTTGGCGTGGGGGATGCGAACATGGATGTACTGCACGCCCTTTCCCCGGCGAGCCGCCCTCCACTGCTGCTGATGGAGAACAAGTTCCGCAGCATGTTTCAGTGGCTCTCCAAGAGCCAGACGCGCGTGTCATCGTCGCGACCTGGCGATCACGTGGAGCTCGATGACCCCACGACGGGGGCAACGGCGTGGGCGCGAATCGAAACCTAAGCCGGTCTGCCCTGATGTCCCATACCTTGCCTAATGGCTTTGGCTCTTCCGTCGTCGGTGCGCTGCATGAGCGTGACGGTTTGCCGTGCCAGGATGCCTATGCCATGATCCGCGTTGAGCCTGATACGCTGGTCGTGGCCGTTGCTGATGGGCTCGGAAGCGCCCGACACTCTGCGCATGGATCGGGTACCGCTGCGCGGATTGCTGCCGAGTCTGTAGCCGCAGGGCTGCGATCTGGGATCAATGCCGATCCCAGCGAATTGGCCGAAGCTGGAATTGTCTCCGCTCGTCTGCAGCTTGAGCAGGAAGCCGAGGCGCTGGGTTGCGAACTTCGCGATTTAGGGACAACTCTTATCGTCGCAATTGCAGTCAAGCAGATGCTGGTGGCTGCTCAGATTGGCGATGGTGCTGTGGTCGCAAACCAGCCGCAAGGCGCGGGACTGGTCATGCCGCCCACCGAGAACGAGTACACGAATGAGGTGGACCCCCTGACCATGAATGACTGGCATGGGCAGATTCGGGTGAGCGCTCTGTGGCCGGAATGCAATGCCTTCGCCGTCTTCACAGACGGCTGCCAGCGCGCTGCACTCCAACGAGCCAACGGTGACTGGCGAGCATTTCCAGGATTTTTTCGACCATTATTCTCGTTCGCACGTACAGTTGCTGCCCCTGAAGACGGTGAGATTGCGCTCCGTGAGCTCTTGGAATCAGACAAAGTCTGTGCCAACTGTGACGACGATAAGACGCTGGTGATAGGAGTTCTTAATGCCTGAGACGATGACATTATACACATCGAACGGCACCGCCGTAGCACTCACGTCCCTGGGGAAGGAAGGCGGTGAAGGAGCTATTTACTCCTGCAATGACCGCACGGACCAATGCGCTAAGATCTTTCATAGCCGTCGCATCACCGCAGAACTGCACCAGAAGCTGCAGGTCATGGCGGAAAATCCGCCAAATGATCCCATGCAGCCGCGCCATCATTCCATTGCGTGGCCCGAGGAATTGCTCTACCGGGATCGTGGCGGGCAGGATTTCTGTGGCTACCTCATGCCCTACCTGGATGAACGCTTTCGCGAAGCGCACCTTTATTACGATACGCAGGACCGCGTGCGACAGTTCGCCGGCAGCTTTACCTGGGAGCACCTGCTCTGTGCCGCTTGGAATCTGGCAAGCGCTATCGCCGCTCTCCACGAGAAGGGGCATTGCGTCGGAGATTTGCGCGAGAAAAACATCCTGATTGCGCCTGACTCGCTGATTACTCTCATTGACTGTGACTCGTTTCAGATTCTCGACAACCAGAGCGGGACCATCTACTTCTCGCGGGTTGGCTCTCCTGAGTACTTGCCACCGCAGCTGCAGCGTACCTCCTTTCACGATCAGGACCATGATCGTTATTACTCCGATCTATTTTCGCTCGGCGTGCTGGTATTCCGCTTCCTGATGCAAGGCTTTCACCCCTTTCAGAGCCGTGGTGCCGCTGTGGAGAATGCGCCGAGCACCGAGGCCAAGATTCAGCTCGGCCTCTACCCCTACGAACTTGGCACAGATCCCAAATACGCCGGGCGGCTCTACCCGCCCGCATACGCGCCGCCGTACGCGGCGATGCCATCACCACTGCGCGAGCTGGCCAAACGCTGCTTTATGGACGGGCTCCATAACGAGCGCAACCGCCCGACCGCTCGTGAATGGTACGATGTCCTCGGTAAGGAGTCTACGCGTTGCCAGACCTGCGCCAAGAGTGAAGATCACATTTTTAGCGACGAGCTGGCCGAATGTCCTTGGTGTGCGATCAGTGAGCGTGGACTCGACGACCCTTTTGCCAAAGAGGCCCCCAAACCAGCCCCCGCTCCTGCGAAGCAGACCCACCTTGGCACACAGCAGCAGTTGCGCGCGGCAACCGCAGCGCCTATGCCGCCGCCATCATCGGGTGCCCCGGGTATGGAGGCGACTGTAGGCAAGCTTATCTACCACGGCTTATGGGCCTCCGTCATTGTCACCGCCATTTCATCCATGTTTATCAGTATCGTAATCTGGGTTCCCTTAATGGGGGTCTGCTTTGCCCTGGCAGCGGTATTCTCGCTAATGGGAGGGGGCGGAAAGTTCGGCGTGCAGGCCGTGTGCTCCATCATTCTGCCGCTGCTCCTGGGCCTGGGATTCAATCAACGCCCAGAGGACAAATCCGAGGGGCGGGTACAACTTCGGCCCACCTCCGGCAAGCCAAAGGTCATGGACGTCATGGACCAAGGATCCGCCCGAATTCGCGCGGATCGCGAGCAAGCGATTGTAGACCGTCAGCTTCCCCGCGACCTTACCGCCTACGTCGAAGCCGCCAGTGAGGTCTACATGGGCATGGTCCAGGAGCGGAGACGCCTCGCCGTACAGATCGCCAAGGATGAGTTCGAAAAAAGCAGGCGGGCAAACAAAGGAATCTTGGACCTCCAAGAGCGCATTCGCGAGCTTGAGCCACATCTTGTCCTTCTCTGGGATCAAGCAGCAGCGGACTTTGATCAGCAACGCGTGACTGTCACAAACCCGCTAGTTCTAGATGCAAAGGCGCGTCAGCTGGAAGTCGTGGCCTTCTACCTCTATGAGTATCTCGAAAAAGAACTTGAAGAATCGGTTCGCACCGGGGGCCTCCAGCGTCAGGAGACCCAGCAAAAGCTAAGGCGGACCCAGCGCGCCGCTGAATGGGCCGCCGTTTATGTCGAGCGCCACAGTGCCCGGCTCAAAGCAGAGCTAGAGACGATCCGGCGCCAGAGCGGAGGCGAAAGCGAGGAGTCTGTGCTCAAGGAAGAAGAGTTGCTCCTGCTGATGAATCTCGGAGTGCGCACGCTCAGGCATCACAACCGGCCAAGCTTTCAGGCGCTTGTGCCCGGCGGGACGTTCATTTGGACACGATCCATTGCCAACGACCCCCAGAACCTGAAGATCGACATTGCCAAGCCCGTCGCAGACATCAACGGCGTCTACCTCCAGTCTCAGGAAGACAGCGCTCTGCGTGCTGTTCACGCGCAGAATGGCTACCTGCTCTGGGACATTAAGCAGGAAGTCGTGCGTGATATGCAGGCATATCTGCGCTCAGCCGGTCTGCTCTTCCAAGACGCTTCTCGTGTGTTTAAAGTCGACCCTCGCACCGGCCGAAACAGCTGGCGCCTGCCACTGCCTAGCTCGTCTGACAGCGACCGCATTGGCATTGGTACGCGCTATCTCGTCATTGCGACCAACAGCCGCTCACTGCAGATCGCAAACGCCGCAGACGGCACCGGAGTCGCCCGCATCTCCGTCCCCAAGGACATCATCGACATCCACGTCAGTGAAGACGAATCGCGGGTCTTTGTCGCCAGCCGAGCCACAGTCGCTGCCTATTCCCTTTCGCCCCAGCCGGTCATGCTCTGGGAGCGGCACCTGTTTCACAACACCCACATTCCTGACGGCTCCATCTATCGCAAGTCACTCAGCGAGCGGGCGGGCCGGTTGATCCTGATTCTCAACGAGAGCTCCAAAGGCCGCCATGAGGCGCGCATTCACTGCTTGAGCGGCTCCACTGGCGAGGAGCTCTGGCCCGCGCGCGATGGCCTCAAACCCATGGAGGAGGTACGCGTAGAGCAGACCACATTTGGCATGTTGATCCAGCTAGACCGGTCGATTCGGATGATGGACGTCACCACCGGAAACACCATCTGGGAGTGTCCTTTCGACCAGGCGATTGCGGATCTCGCAGTGGGCGACCAAATCGTAGTAGTTGCGACGCGCCGGTTGAACTGCATAACCCTAGCTGGCGGGCAACCGCTGTGGCAGATCGAGGAGGATGGCCTGGTGCATATCGAAGAGTACGCGAGCCTGTTCCACCCGGGCTACGTCGTTCCTGAGAAGCAGCTGCAGTTTCCCATGTACATGAACGCTCATGGCAAGAAGCTTAGCCGCCCGGACATCACTGTGGCATCTCGTCCAAGCATTGACGGCAAGATCTGCCAGCCTGCCGTGATCAACAATCGCGTCTATTTCTACAATGCCCGCGAGATGCTCTACTGCATCTGGGCCGGAGACCTGTCCAACATCAGCTTTAACGCCGCCGCCACACCCGCCGCACAACCCGCACAACCGGCACAACCGGCACAACAGACTCCGCATGCCCCTGCGCCTCCTGTACACCACTCTGTCGTCCCCTAATCAGGCCGAGGATATCGCGCGTAGCCTGCTCGACGCGCGGCTGATCGCCTGCGCCAACGTCATCCCGGCCGTGCGTTCGCTCTACCGCTGGCAGGACGAGATTCAGGATGACAGCGAGGTCATCCTTTTGCTAAAGACCACGACCGATTGTCTTGATGCCGTCCGGGCGCAGATTCTTGCGCTACATCCTTATGATTCCCCCTGCCTCGTGGAAATAGACGCCTCCGTCCTGCACCCGCCCTTTGCCGCCTGGCTGAAAGACTCTGTCTCCCAACCTTGAGCCAACGGGATCTCTCGTCAACCAACTACCTCCGGGAAAGGGAGCCCCCTGAAGGTGGGGCCGCGGGCGGCTCGCCACAGTCTTTGCGTCGTGGAAGGGTAGTGGTCCAACTGGTATCCCGAAAGGATAATCGAACGTAGCCGGTGGTCAAATCACCCGAACGGATTGGAAAACGAGTTAGCCCTGGAAGGGCGAGAGAAGGTGCTGCGTTGGCCACGCATTTCGGCGACGCATCCGGGGCTGGGATCGGTGGTGGTTGGGGACCGATGGTTGCACCACGGGCTACGTTATTTACTCCCTCCGGGAAAGGGAGATGGCCAGGAACTTATGAGCGAAAGCCAAGACTGAGTACCCCGCCTCCCGCTTTGCTCTTGTCGCGATAGCTGAATCACGATCGAGTCAAAATGGACAGGCCGGATCGCCGCGTTAAGCGAGTAATCTTGCCTGCATCATTTCCTTTTTCTTCCGTCCTGTAACTGACTTAAGTGGGAGCGCCGCAACTTGCGATCTCCGCAATCGTAACAGAGACAGAATACAAGAGTCGAGTCACTACGGAGGTAGCAGGATGAACGGTCAGTGGAGAATATGGGCGATGCTATTTGGCTTGGCTGCAATGCTCTGGGTACGCACTCGGAAGAACCGCGCTTGGGCCCCATAAGTCGCGTGTGCATTGGCCCTTGTGACGCTCGGCCTAGCGGGTACCCAACTCTATCACGCAACCACGCCCGGCGGCACACACAACTCTAGCTTCCAATTCTATCATCGGGCCTCATACTCACAGCTGGGGCCTAAACTGCAGAGCTATTTCCGAGACGGCGAATTGCAATCATCATGCTTGGCCGGGAGTATGGCCAGTCGCATTGGAATGAAACCACCTTGAGCTCCCGTAGGCAAGGCATTGGGGACCAAGCAGAGGCCGTCGCTGTGGAATCAGTGCCTGCTTCGCTCGAAGAGCACTACTTATGTCTTTCGGATGACCACATCCTGGCGGTCGCCAATCAGCCCCACGTCATTGTCTTCTGCCTGCCCTTGCCCGAGGCCCCTCGAGAACTGGCATACCTGACCGAAGGTGTTGGGCCAGATGGTGGCCTCAAGCTCATTCTCCCGCTTTCGCCGGTCCTCAGTCTCGGCAACCTGTTGGCAGTCGGATAGATCGACAGCGCTCTGTGTCACAAGCCGGGCTTCCAGTATCAGCTCAATGCCTTGATTCCTGCTGGCCATGCCACAGACTTTACCGAGGCGTTTCTCATTGTGCACCCAGACAATGTCAGGGACATCGCGACTGAGCGGCCATCTCTGCTCTCGCCCCTCACAATCGACCAGACCTTCCTCGAGCAACTGAGAGCGGAGTCAGAATAGTCCAATTGCGGCCAGCTGGTGTTTCCTCTATGTTCTCTCAAGGCAGTTCACCGCCCCCACCATGGATCGGCTCGAGCTGGCCCAGAAACCCTGTGACGCGATCCCACTGTCAGCCTAAATCAAGGGCGAGAGCCGCCACGCGCCTTAGCACCGTCTGACTCCAAAGATCGTTC
>DMTJ01000124.1 GCA_003477185.1 Lentisphaeria bacterium | reverse complement strand
CACCTGGCGCAATAAATGGGGAGGACGCACGTTTTCAACCTCACTTGGCCATGTCGGCGACTTCACAGTTCCGCAGTCAATGCGCGTCATGGTCAATGGCGTATGTTGGGCTGCAGGGAAGCCGGTTCCCGGGAAGAATGTAAACGTGCAGACTTTTACCCCGGCCAAAGCGACTCCGAAAAAGGCCAAACCTAAAAAAAGGGATCGCAGTGACAAGAAGGCGAAGCCCGCCAAGAAAACTGCGCCAGGGCCGATCGGGCCTAAGGCTCTGCTCGCCCCAGTTAATTCGTCGGGTCTTACGCTCTTCTATGGGAACAGCTTCATCGAGCGCCTGCAGGAAGACGGCACGCTGGAGGCGCTGCTTCACGCAGCAAGTCCCGAGAAACGCCAGCAGTTTCGTTCGCTTGCTTATACCGGCGATGAAGTCGGATTCCGGATCCGGCCAGCCAAGTTTGGTGCTCACCTTGGCTATATCTCCAACCAGTTACGCGGAGACCGGGTTGTGATGGCTTTCGGCATGAACGAGGCGTTTTCCGGCGGCGAAGGGCTCGCCGGCTTTTCCAAAAGCCTGGAGGCGTACGTCACAATGATCAAGGGCCGCCACCCCGGAAGCGAGTTTATCCTTGTCTCACCAACCGCCGTGGCAGAATCTGACACGGGGGTCTACCCCGATGTTCGCACGCGAAATGCAGACATTGCCAGCTATTGCCAAGCCATGGAGGCCGTCGCCCAGCAGCAGGGAGTGGGTTACGTCGATCTGTTCGCTCCCAGCCTTACCTTGCACGCAGAAAGCAAGGCCCCCCTCACTAGTAACAGCCTGCACCTGAACCAAGCTGGCAACGAGGCTATCGCTATGGTTCTTGCGGGAGCGCTTGCCTCCGCAGACAAGGTCAAGGCCGTGGATACCGCTTTGCCTGGCTTTGCCATGCTGAAGAAAATGGCATCCCGCAAAGCGTATGAAATGGCGATGGCCTACAAACCTGCCAACGGGATTCACTACTATGGATTGCGGAAGCGTGAGTATGAATTCGCGAGTGAGATCCCTCATCACTTAAATCTAGCGACCCAACTCGACGAGTCGATCTGGGTGCAGGCGCAAGATCTCGCCACCGCTCAGCCCTTCCCAAAGCTAGCCGCGGTAGGCGCGAAGCCCCCTGCCAAGCGTCCGAGGAAAGGGCTCGGCGTCATCAACCCCTCCCCGCAGGATCTTGCCGAGTTCACTGTGGCTGATGGCTACGAGGTCAATCTTTTTGCCTCGAGCGAAGAATTTCCTGAACTCATCAACCCGTTGCAGATGCAATTCGATGGCCGCGGTCGGCTCTGGGTTTGCTGCTTTGAGAGTTATCCGGTCCCGGTTCCCGGCACCCTCTCGGACGACAAGATATTGATTTTCGAAGATACCGATGGCGATGGAAAAGCCGATACCCGAACGGTCTTCGCAGACCATCTCAAACTGCCCGACGGCTTCGTCCTGTATAAAGACGGCATCATCGTTTCAGTCGCTCGAAAGTTAGTCTGGCTGCGCGACACCGATGGTGATGATATCGCAGACCTTCGTGAAGAATGGCTGCGCGGCGCCGACGATACCGACACCCACCATGGGGGCTATCTGGCCCGCAGCCCACAGGGGCACATCATCCTCAATGAAGCCTTGTTTCATCGGGGCCAGTTCGAGACGCCCTACGGCCCAGTTCGCACCAAAAACGCTGCGACCGTTTACCTTGATCCGAGCACGCGAGAGCTATCCATCGAACGCCAACCCACGCATCCCAACCCGTGGAAGATCTCCTACAACAACTCCGGTGATTCCATCCAGATGTTTGGCGGTGGGCAGATCATTGATTGCAACTTCTACGACGTCTGGACGCCTGTTGGCGTCTCCAGTTCCTCAACAATGGGCATGCCTTTCCGCGACGACAAGGGCTGCACCATCGCTTACGTATCCAGCCCGCATTTCCCTGAGGCGTGGCAGGGCGGAGTTGTAACCGGGCATTTGCTCGCCAAGAATGCCGTTCTTTACACCCCACTAAAGCTTAACGCCGGGGTTTGGGAAAAAGCGGACACGTCATTAAATCTTATCTCTTCGAAGAACAAATCCTTCCGCCCTACCGACTTAGAATTCGGGCTCGATGGCGCGCTGTACATTTCCGACTTTTACTATCCCATCATCGGTCACGCTCAACATTCGATTCGTGATCCGAACCGCGACTACACCAATGGCCGCATTTGGCGCATCACCCGAAAGGGCGCGCCTCTCGCCAAGCCTCCCAAGATCGCTGGCGCCAAGATCCCTGCTTTGTTCGCTCATCTCACTCATCCACAGGCCAAGGTCCGGGAGTTGGTCCGACTCGAGTTGGAGAAACATCCCACTGCAGCGGTTGTCGCATACGCAAAGTCACGAATCGCGCAATCACAGATATCCATGGAGTTGGGCCTCGAACTCTTGTGGTTATTCGAGCGCACAAAGGACTTCTCGCAGCTGGATCTTTTCCGCAGAGTGGCACGTTCCCCGAACGTGGTCGTCCGCAGAGCCGCTGCTCGCTCCCTCCGGTGGTGGGCGCCGAGCCTTCAAGCTGAAGCGCTAGCCATCGCTGCCGAGTTACTCAACAGCGGAGATGCGCGAACCAAAATTTCCTTAATTTCTGCAGCCAGTCATCTTCGGCGCACGGATTCTGCCTGGTGGGACCTGGTCAAGGACATTGAGGGGGACAAGGAGTCACCGATTGGCAAGATGCTTGCCCTTGCTGCGCACTACGAGTCTCCATCTATCAGCCCGGAGTATCCACTGCTTGCAGTTTCGAAGGATGCCACGCTTTCCGGTTGGAAGATGAGTTCGCAGACGGCCGGGACCCTGTGGATCAAGAGTGATGAAGCCCAGCAAGTCATCCTCGGATATCGGGGCAATCCCTATATCAACTTTACCGTCAACGGGATTCCAGAACTCATTGCGACAGGAAGCAAGCATTCCAAAGATGGCCAGGTCAATTTGACTCTCGTCCCTGGGGTGAACAAGATCGCGTTCGAGTCCGCGGATAGAGGCCAGCCCACGGAGGGACGGCTGGATCTCTACCTTGCCAATCCAATCGGTGGAAAACCAGAGCGGGTCACCTTCGCCAAAGACCAGGCTGAGCATACAGCCTGGGAAAAGACCTATGAAGACGCATTTGCGACCGTCACAGATTCTCGCATTTACATCAAAGCGGTTCCATCGCAGATGGTCTATAATGTGACAAGGTTCACGGTAAAAGCCGGACGAACCTACACCTTCGTCTTTGAGAACCCGGATCACATGCAGCATAACCTTGTGATCACCAAACCGGGGAAAGCTGCTGCAGTCGGTGCCCTGGCTGATGCCATGGCTGCCAATCCCGATGCGATGGAGAAACACTACGTGCCGGACAGCGATCTCATCCTCTTCGCCACAGGGCTGGTCCCTCATGGAGAGAAGGAAGAGAAAGAGTTCATTGTGCCGTCCCTGCCCGGCGATTACCCCTACATCTGCACCTTTCCGGGCCACTGGCGGATCATGCGGGGCATCATGGTGGTAGAATAACGATGTCCCGTTTTGGCAGTGGCCCTGTTCGGTGACG
>DMTJ01000444.1 GCA_003477185.1 Lentisphaeria bacterium | reverse complement strand
AGCATCTAAGCGCCAAGCCCCCCTGAAGATTAGGTATCCCATTAAGACTCCCGGAAGACTACCGGGTTGATAGGCCGGAGGTGTAAGGTCAGTGATGGCTTCAGCTAACCGGTACTAATCAGTCGATCGGCTTGACCACCTTTTTCTTCGTCGCATTGCGACTATGAAAAAGTAGTGCGCCGAATAATAAAACTAGAAAGTGCCTTACTCATAGGCAAATATGTTGTGAAATTGTGAAGTGTAGGGTGTGCGTTGACGAGACAGAGCGAAAGCTCCCGTCCGACACCCAATTGTAGGTTTTTGGCTGGTGATCATAGCGTGGAGGCCACACCCGTTCCCATCCCGAACACGGTCGTTAAGCTCCACAGCGGCGATGGTACTATGACGCAATGTCATGGGAGAGTAGCACGTCGCCAGCCTTTTTCTTTCCCCCCCGGTCCTACGCTGTCCCCACGGCGTGGGACCTTTTTTTGCCCTGCCGGCGCGTGTACAGCGCAACGCAGTACGTTACCTAGTTTCACATATTACACCGGGCGAGATTAACATGAGCGAGTCGAAGACATTCGCGGATTTGGGCCTTAGTGCGGCCACAACCGCTGCGATCAATAAGAAAGGGTTTGAAGAGCCTACAGCAATTCAGGCGATGACGATTCCGGTTATGCTCGAAGATCGTACTGATATTATTGCGCAGGCACAGACCGGCACCGGGAAAACTGCAGCGTTTGGGCTCCCCCTAATTGAGTTGTTGGATCTTGACAGCCGGGAAGTGCAGGCGCTTATCCTAGCCCCAACCCGAGAACTGGCCATTCAGGTAGCGGAGGAAATTAACTCCCTGAAGGGCGAGCGGGACATCCGAGTCGCGCCAATCTACGGCGGGCAGTCTATTGATCAGCAGTTGCGTCGACTCAAGAGGGGCGTGCACATTGTGGTAGGCACGCCTGGTCGCGTGATCGACCATTTGAAGCGTCGTACGCTCAAGCTTGGTGCAATCCGCCATCTGGTTCTGGATGAAGCCGATGAGATGCTGAACATGGGATTCGTCGAGGATATCGAGGAGATCATGGAGCACACGGGCCCGAATAAGCGCACGCTTCTTTTTTCGGCGACCATGCCGGCTAGAATTCGTTCGCTCGCAAAAAAATATATGTGTGAGCACGAAGTGCTGACTGCGAAGGCGGACAGCAATACGACCGCGCTCACGGAGCAGATTTACTATGAGATTCGTGCTTCAGATAAGTTCGAGGCACTGTGTCGGATTATCGATTTCGAAGAGGATTTCTATGGACTCGTGTTCTGTAGAACGAAGAACGATGTTGATGGGGTCGCCAGTCAGCTCGTAGGCCGCGGGTATGATGCGGAGCCGATCCACGGTGACGTGTCCCAGGCTCAACGTGAGCGCACGCTTGCCAAGTTCAGAAAGCGCAAAAGTAACATTCTGGTTGCGACCGACGTTGCCGCGCGTGGGATTGACGTTAGCGATCTATCGCATGTCATTAACTACGCCTTGCCTTACGATGCTGAGTCATACGTGCATCGTATTGGCCGAACGGGCCGGGCTGGGAAGTCTGGCACTGCGGTGACTTTTATCACGCCGAGCGAGTATAAGCGCTTGATGTACATCCAGCGTGCGACAAAGACTGACATCAAGAAGTCTACTATTCCGCAGGTGGATGAGATACTGGCGGCGAAGCGGGCGAAGATTCACGAGGATCTAAGTGCCGCTCTGCCTGATCCTGTAGACGAGCAGTATTATGCGTGGGCGCGGGATTTGTTGGAGGGAACGAAGCCCACGCAGATTATCGCCGCACTTCTTAATTACGCTTTTGAGGATGAATTAAATCCCGATGGTTATAGTGAGATTGCAAACGTCGGCAAGAGCCGGGGCAGCCAGCTCGACGAGGAGGGGAAGGCGCGGTTGTGTGTTGGGCTTGGGCGTAAAGACCGGATGACACCTCGCAAACTCTGTGATTTCATCACCCGTCGTGTGCCTATGAAGCCTCGGTTAATCGGCGATATCCAGATTATGGACGGCTGTTCGTTTGTGACCGTGCCGTTCAATAAGGCGGAGCAGATCATTGAGCACTTCAAAGATGCATCCGAGTCAGGGGGCGACAAGCAACTCGTTACGCACGCCCGCAAGCCAGATAGCAAGGGCGGCAAGGGCGGCAAGGGCGGCAAGGGTGGCAAGGGTGGCAAGGGGCACTGGAACGATTCACGAGGCTCGCGCTGAGCGATAGTTGCGGTTGGGGCTGCGGGGCGAATCGTTTGCTCGTCTAAGAGACAGACCGGCAGGCTGTATGTAGCGTGGATTCGCAGAAGGAGTGCAGCTGGTGCAGAAGCGTTGTACATACGATGTAATCTCGCTTAGAACTCTTTCCTCGGTGGCTCGCTAAATGGGATGGGCCTCGCTCCTTTCGCCAGTTTTCATGTTCCTGGGGGACTCAGCTAGGGCGGGGGATCCCTCAGGAGCTCATCGGTCGCCTGGTTACCTCGTCTTGCTCTGGGCATGTACCTGACAGCACTACCGTGTGCTTAGTACGTCTTTGCCGTTAGACATTGAGAGCCTCAAAATTGCGCTGCAGGAAATGCTGAGCGAACCTTGTACTAACGTTCGTTACCACGGTTTTCATAAGATATCGGGCCAAGGCGTTTGTGGATGCGACTGGAACCGGTCCGTTGGGCTGGTCGACGGAAGAGCCATGCAACTGCGCCTCGCGGCATGTATTTGAACGTTGCAAACGTGGATACCGGTGGGCTGCGCGCTTACGTCGCTGCGCACCCTGATGACTTTACCTTTCTGGGGGGAGTGAGGCAGCGCTCGAGGCACTGCGTGTTACGTCACGTGTCAGCGCCTGCGGGTTTCAAGACGTCTAGACCAAGGCGCGTGAAGCGGGGGAACTCACGATTGCACGGCAAAAGCTTTGCATGTTCAAGAACGCAGAGCCGGGGGCTTTTATTATTGATTCTTCTTTGTCGGAAAGGGCTGAACCGGATTCAGGCCCGAGAACCACCACGCTTCGCGTGCAGGTACTGCGCTGGATTCAAGCAGGCTATCCGCGTGGATGGTGCCTCCGGAATTGATTCCTGGGGATTTCGCGTATCCTATTTCCATGGGGTGCCTGATACCACCGTGGCCACACAATCCAACCCTCGCGAGACGGCATAGTGGGTGCCACTCAACAGGCGGCTTCTGCGATTCGAGTTGCACCGATTGCGATGGCGATTGGACAGGCTTGTGGTAGATTCGCCGCGGTCCGCGTCGAGTGGAATGTTGTGCCATCCGAGTTATCGTATTACGCAGGTCGCAAAATATTGATTTGGGATGGAGCATATCTGCCGGAGCGGGGATGAATTCAGATCTAGCCCCTAGCCTGCGCTTACTTTCAGTTTCGTTACCCACTTACCTTTTGGAATTATTCGGTAGCCATATGCCTCCTCCGCCACCAGGAACACATCGCAATGCAGCCGTCCGTGCAGTCGCGCTCACCGCGCTTGTGATCGGAATTATAATCGCTATCATTTTTGTTCTGAGTCTGGGGCGGTGAATGGCTGAGTTTGTTACGATTGCACAAGCAAGCGATATTCCCCTAGGCGAAGGGCGATCTCTTCGCTGTGGCAAAGAGGATATCGCGCTCTTCCATTGTGAAGATGGCTTTTACGCGATCGAAGATTTCTGCACACACGCTGGTGCCCCCTTGGGAAATGGTTTTGTCGAGGGGCATCGTGTGGCTTGTGCCTGGCATGGCGCAGAGTTTTGCCTCAAGACGGGAGAAGCTCTGACACCCCCTGCTTTCGGGCAGGTAAAGGCCTACGAGGTACGGGTTCAGGGCACGGCTGTTCAGATTTTACCTCAGCAGGAACAGACCTGATCGTGTCGGAAGATCCGGCCCCTAGATACCGCAAAGATTACGCGCCACTCCCTTATCGCATCACGTCGATTAACCTGAGTGTTCAGGTGTTTGCGGAGTTTGCAGATGTCGAATCCACGCTCATAATCTCGCGCTGCGCTGAGATAGATTCCGCTCCGCTTGTTCTGGATGGGGGGGGCCTGAGTTTGCGAGAGATTTCTGTGGATGGCATGCCGCTGAAAGACAGCGCCTACGCAGTGTCAGAGCAGACCTTGACGGTCCATGAGCCGCCCGCGGAGTTTGCACTGCGCACTGTAGTTCGTATCGACCCCTATCGTAATCTGGCACTCGAGGGGTTTTACGCCTCAGGAGATATGCTCTGTAGCCAGTGCGAGGCCGAGGGCTTTAGGCGCATTACTTATTTTTACGACCGACCGGATGCCATGACGGTATTTACGACCAGGCTTGAGGCGGATCGGAAGACGTATCCTATTTTGCTGTCGAATGGGAACAAGGTTGCGGCTGGCGAATTACCGGATAACCGCCACTTCGTTACCTGGCATGATCCCTTTCAGAAGCCTTGCACCTTATTTGCGATCGTGGCTGGCGACCTTGCTTTGGTGGAGGATGAATTCCGAACGGCGAGCGGCAGAGACGTTGATTTACACCTGTATGTGAACCACGGTAACGAAAACCGCTGTGCCCACGCGATGGCTTCCCTGAAGCATGCGATGCACTGGGATGAGGAGGTCTACGGGCGCGAATACGACCTCGATTTGTTTATGATCGTGGCGGTGGATGCGTTCAACTTCGGGGCCATGGAGAACAAGGGTCTGAACATCTTCAATTCGTCCTGTGTTTTGGCCAGGGCTGAGACGGCTACCGACGCTGATTTCGACCGGATTGAAGGCGTAGTCGCCCATGAGTATTTCCATAATTGGACCGGAAACCGGGTGACTTGTCGAGATTGGTTTCAGCTGACTTTGAAGGAAGGCTTGACCGTGTTCCGCGACCAGGAGTTCAGCGCTGACATGGGCTCGCGCACGGACAAGCGAATCAGCGACGTGATCGACCTGCGGCATGCGCAGCTTCCCGAGGACGCCGGTCCGAATGCGCACCCGATTCGTCCGGACTTCTACATCGACATCAACAATTTTTACACGCCGACAGTTTACGAGAAGGGTGCGGAGGTCATACGCATGATCCATACCCTGATCGGACCGGACGCATTTCGGAAGGGAACAGACCTTTATTTCGAGCGACACGATGGTGGCGCCGTTACCTGCGAAGATTTTGTGGCGGCGATGGAGGCTGCATCTGGTGCGGACTTGGGGAAGTTTCGAAATTGGTATCGGTTCGGCGGAACTCCAACCGTCAGCGTCAGCACGGCGTATGATGCTGAGAATTGCGAAGTTCGCATCACCGCGGAACAGACATGTCGTCAGCTCCCGGGGTATGAGGGGCCTGCTGCGTTCGTCGTCCCGATTCGAATTGGGCTGCTCGGGCGAGACGGTCAGGAAGTAGGCGATGAGCGGCTCGTTGTCCTCACCGAAAAAGCCCAGACCTTTACCTTTTCGGATGTGACCGAGCCCGTGGTTCCGTCGTTGTTGCGGGACTATTCTGCGCCGGTGATTCTGTCGTATGAGTACTCGCAGGACGAATTGCTGTTGCTGTTGAAGGCAGATACGAACTTGTTCAATCGTTTCGAGGCAGCGCAGCGGGCTCTGCACGCGGAACTGGCGGTGATCTTGGCCGGTGGGGCGCCTTCCGAAGCACTGATGCGCGCGATGATATCGGTGCTGACTGCCGATGACTGCATGTTTGCGGCGCGCACTTTAACGTTGCCGGGAGTTACTGAAATTATCGCCCCGTTTCCGATCGCGGACCATGTCACTGCCTGGCATGCGCGGGAAGCGTGGTACGATGCGTTCGCGAAGTTTGCAGAATGCGAACTTCGCACTGCCTATGGCGCTCTTTCTAAGCCTGCTGCAGTGCCGGGGCGTGATGGTGCTAGTGCGCGGGCGCTGCGGAATGTAACGTTGTCGCTGCTTGCGCGCTTGCCGGGCGGTCCTACGCTGGCGTTGGCGCAGATGCGTCGAGCCACATGCATGACGGATGAGTTTGCCGCACTGATGTGCCTAGCGAGGGGGAACAGTGCCGAGACAACTGAAGGCCTGCAGGTATTTCTGGAGCGCTGGAAAGATGAGCCTCTGGTGATGAACAAGTGGTTCGCTGTACAAGGCGGAAGCGCAACTTTGGGGCAGCCAGAGCATATCACAGCACTCGCGGCCCATCCCCAATTTGACGCGGGAAATCCCAACAAACTCCGTGGTCTGTACGGCAGCTTTTCTGCTAACGCCCCGTGCTTTCACGCCGCCGACGGTTCGGGCTATCAGCTGATCGCGGATGCTGTGATTACAGTCGCTGGTTACAACTCGAGCGTTGCCTCAAGGATTGCTTTGGCCTTCAAGGATCTGGCGCGTTTACCTGAGCATCGGCAAAAGCTGGCACGAACTGAGCTAAAGCGAATTGTGGGTTCAGCCGGCCTGCCCGCAGATGTTTACGAGATAGTCAGCCGGACGCTTGGGCGCAACTGAAATTTAGGCCTATGGCCTAACGCCTTGGGGCGGCAGTAGCTGGCGACCATCCTCCAAGGATGATGCGGCAAGGATGCGTCCCTTCCGGTTGACGATGACTATGTGAGCAAGGGATGGCTTATTGGTCAGATTTGACTCGCGGCAGAGGACCCCCCATTTTTTCTGGGCTTCTTGAAACGCATTAAGCATCCTGTCTGGGGCCGTTCGCTTAGAGATAAGTTCGATGAACGCGACATACCTCTTTTTTTTAATTTTTCCGTAGACCTTCGTAAGTTCCAGCTTATTGGCAGCCGCGAACTGATCGGCCCAATCAGCGAATCGCCTAAGTGCTGGCAGTATTGCTTCCGGCAACTCGGTGGGAGTAATATCATAGACCGGAAAATGATGCTTTTCGCCATCGCGAATCTCAACTTGATCTTGGTCGGATTTGCGCAGCTTCTTCTGGAAGCTGCCAAGGTGACTCAGTGTTTTGTCAAGTTCCGCGCGATACTTGGATCCATGTGCCTCCCACTTTTCCTTTGTCGCGGCGGTCGGTGGCTCTTTGAGAAAGCTTGCGCGGTAGCGGGCATGTTTGAGAAGAACTTCGATTTGTTCAAGATAAAGTGCGGCTACCTCACTGTCTGGCTGATTGGCCTCAGCTCGAACTTGCAACAGTGATTGCATCCGTTCTACTTCCTCCACAAAATCGTTATCCACGGTCAGGGTGCCCAGAATATTTTGCTGCAAGGTGGTGAGAAGGCTTTTGAAGTTCGGCCCTCTAGTGGGTGTAACCTTCTCGCTGGGGGGACCTGGATTCCGGCCATGGAGGCGTAACAATTTCAGCAAATCGGTCGGATCCTTTGCAATCTTGGCCTTGGTCAGCGTGAGGCGTGCATCTGGGTCGTGGGGAGCAATTCTGTACAGCATCGCTGCGCACAGCGCCGCCCGTGACTGATCCGGCAGTTTCAGCCCCTTTTTCAGAATGGAAGCGATCTTGTCATCGCTGACTTCATAATCTGCTTCCGTGGGAGCCCCACCAGTCGCAAGATCGTCCGCGAGTTGCAGGGGGAGCTTGTGGTCTGGGTAGAAAACCAGAGAGAACTCGACGGCCAGTGCAGCTGTGGCGTCTGCTCGGTCCACCTGCAGTTTGGCTGCGGCCCAGTTCGAGGCCCCAATTCCCAGTGCGGATTCAAGAGTCATAGGGGCTGATAGGCAAACCTGAGCGGCAAGAAGACCGAGAATAGAAATTGGAGTACGCATCGCGCTGATCTCGCTTGACTGACAAGCTTTCACAACTGGCTGGTCGATAAGTGTGCCTGAAACCTGGCGCGCAGTTCTCGCGTAATCGGGCCAGGCTCTCCGTCGCTGAGCTGGAGGCTGTCGATTTCCGTAACGGGAATGACTTCTCTGCTCGTGGAGGTGACAAATGCTTCGCTCACGGTCGGGAGCTCGTGAAGCTTTACCGGTCCGCCTACTGGGAGCAAGTCCTGGGCGAGGTCGAGAATGATTTGGCGCGTAATGCCGGCCACGATGGTATCGTGGGCAGTGCGCAGAATCCCTTCGCAAACTGCGAAGAAGTTGACCGTCGTTCCTTCCAAGATCACATCGTTCTCGCCGAGATAGAGCGCTTCTTGGGCGCCCGCTTGCTCAGCGCGGCCAAGCGCCATCAGGGCACCTGCATAACTGATCGACTTGGCGGTCGGGAAGTCTTTGGTCAAGCGAATGGTTATGGCCTTGACGCCTGCTGCGAATTCGGCTGCGGATGGGCGCAGTAGCGCCTTTACGATCACCGCCAGCGATGGCTGGCCATCGGCGTGCTTGCCGTCTGCTGAGCGGCCGCCTGTGATAATCAGCCTGATTCCAACCTCTGCAAAGCGGTTTCGGGCAACGGTCTCGGTTATGATCGATAACAGCTCAGCATTGGTCCAGGGGATACTCATGCCGATCTTACTGGCGGAATGGTGCAGGCGTTCGAAGTGCGACTCGGGCTCAAAAACTATGCCGCTGTAGGTGCGCAGGAACTCGAAAACCCCATAACCACGCAGGATCGCGAGGTCCTCCAAAGGGATAGACGCATCGCACAGCGGCAGGTAGCTTCCGTTGAGATAGCAGATGGGGGATTCGACAGGCATCTAGGACCATAGCTGACAGCGATGCGCAGGCAATGGCTACCGCTCAGTTTCGCCTTGCGATCTGTGGGTGGCAGGGCATGCTTTCGGGCTTGGGCATCAGATTACGTAGGACACAGCGAGGGGGATACGTGAAGATCGGCTGGATTGGCACTGGAATTATGGGAGGCCCGATGGCGGGCTATTTGCAGGCGGCTGGGCATGAGCTGGTGGTGCATACACGGACGAAGTCGCGCGCTGCCGGGTTACTGGCAAAGGGCGCCGTATGGTGCGAGGCACCGTCGGAAGTTGCCGCGCGGTGCGAGGTGCTGTTCTCGATTGTTGGCTATCCCGCAGACGTGCGATCCACCTATCTAGGCAGAGAAGGCGTGCTGCTCGGAGCTCCGAGCTGCCATACGATCGTCGATATGACGACGAGCCAACCTAGTCTGGCCAAGGAGATTGCAGAGCGGGCTGGGCAGCTGCATATTGCCGCATTGGACGCACCAGTTTCTGGCGGTGATGTCGGGGCTCGAGAGGGCACCCTGGCGATCATGGTCGGCGGCGATTCAGAGGCGTTCGAGCGCATTCGATGGCTGCTGGAGCGCATGGGAGGAACCATCTCGCTCATGGGGCCAGCCGGGGCAGGGCAGCATACGAAAATGTGCAACCAGATCCTCGTTGCCGGGACCATGATCGGAGTTTGTGAATCCCTGCTCTATGCAGCGCGTCAGGGCATGGATCAGAACGCGATCATCGGCGTGATCGGCAGTGGGGCCGCCCGCTCGTTTCTCATCAACAACTTAGGGCCTCGAATCGCCGCAGGTGACTATGCTCCGGGATTTGTGGTGGACCACTTTGTGAAGGATATGGGCATTGCGCTGCAGGAGGCCGAGGCTGCGAAATTGTCGCTTCCTGGACTTGCATTGGTACGCCAACTCTACGTTGCGCTTCAGGCGCAGGGCGGTGGCGGATGCGGCACGCAGGGCTTGTTTCTGGCTTTGGATAAGTTAAACGGAATTGGGTAGGCTTTCTCTGGATTCTCAGTGTGTTTATTTCACAGGCTAGTGATCATTAACTCCCGAATTTTTGCTGCCCTGGGCGTGTCGCGGGTCTGTAAACAGTTCGCAAGCTCCGAGGTCCGGTGACTACTCTTGACGTAGGCGCCGCAGTGAATACAGAGACGTGGCGTCGTCCAGCACCCGCCTGCCGAATCGTTTTCGATTGCTCTGTTCGTCACCATACACATCAGCGGCTACTTCTCGGACAAACTGCTTGGATCCGATCACACTACCGTCAACCCAGTAGCGTGCTCGACGCGTCACTTACAGCCGTAGCGACTCCTCTTTTGTGGGCACCCCCTGCAGCCTGCCGGATCTCTTCGCTTGATTGGCCGCGCTCGGATGTCGTTAGGCGTGCTAGCTCAGACCGGAACTCTGCCTCAAACTAGTTTATCATCCATGATTTTTCGCGCATCCCCAGCGAGTGGCGTAGATCCTCGAGAAGGTGTTCACCATACGGGTGCTTCCCCCTACCACAACGGATGGCCCACTTGCAGAATCGATAGTCCCCTGGCTCGTCCACCATGCTAGCACGTACTGCGTTCATCTCCACATATTGCACACAGGTCCAGAGGCCCTCATTCCCTTCCAAGATCGTGTGCTTGAACCGATTCCCCCATAGCCGCCCGTGCCGACGCTCTGCGCTCGTCCGATTAAACCATGCAGCAAAGCACTGTTGCCAATGTGCCATGAACGCACTGAAATCGCCCATGCGCTTTCGAATGTGCTCCGCATCACGCGCCAGTGGGGGGGGAACTCCGGCTTCTTGCCTGTGTAGAACGCGTTCTACAGCTGGCATGCCCGCTCCATTTGCGGTGCCTCTCTAGGGACAAACGCAACGATGTGTAGACGATTTGACATCGCCGTCACTGCGATAATCTCCAGCGTGTAGAGGCGGGACACATCGTGAATCAGATTTAACAGGAACTGACGCTCCACATCAGCGAAGATTCGGTCACTTGGGTACCCCGTAGCGCGATGATACAAATGAAGATAGCTGCCCTCGGGGCTGCTCGAGCGTATGCGCGCAGTCCGCATGCTGTGCTCCTCCTTGAGATAGGCCACCGTAGATCAACTGAAGGCACGTTTGACCCTGCTGTTAGAAGTCAGCGCCACCAATGGCGGCTTCATGAACATGCAAGCTGCTGGCACAATCA